>CAZPWV010000030.1:10771-12781 GCA_964590825.1 uncultured Rhodobacter sp.
AAGGCCTGCACCACCGGGTTGCGGGCAATATCGCCGCCGCGAATGTTCAAAAGCCACGCGATGCTGTCGGGCAGGCTCAGCACGGCGGCGGTGGCGCCCTGTGCGGCCAGTGCGGCCCCCAGCCGGCTGCGTTTGGCGGCGCTGCTCTCACCGGCAAATTCCAGCGGATGGGGGCGCGCGGCGGCCATCGGCGGGGCCGGGCGGTCGGCCCAGATCGCATCCACAAGATTGGCGCTTTCGACAAGGTCGATGCCCGAGCCAGCCAATGCCTTGCGCAGATCCTCCACCTCGCGGCGGGTATGCAGCCAGGGGTCAAACCCCACACGCCCGCCCGCAGGCAGGGCCGCGCGCAGCCAGTCTGCGGGCTTCACCTCGGGCCAGTTGACCGGGGTGAAGGCGGTCAGATCGACCTCGGATTTCACCTGCACGCGGTAGCGGCCATCGACAAAAACGCCGGCAACCCCTTGCAGCGCAATGCAAAACCCGGCCGAGCCGGTGAAGCCCGTCAGCCAGCGCAGCCGCGCATCGCAATCGGCCACATATTCGCCCTGATGGGCATCGGCGCGGGGGATGAAGAACCCGTCCAGCCCGGCCCGGCCCATGGCCATGCGAAGCGCGCGAAGCCGGGCTGGCCCCTGCTCGGGCGTGGCAGGGCAGGTGAAATCCTGAAACATCACATCGCCCTTTTCAGCCCCAGCACGCGGGCGCGGGCGCGCGGGTCGCTGTCGAAAAGCGCCGCCAGTTGCTCGGTCATCGCGCCGGCCAGTTGCTCGACATCGGTGATGGTGACGGCGCGGGAATAGTAGCGCGTCACGTCATGGCCGATGCCGATGGCGATTAGTTCCACCGCGCGTTTGCGCTCCACCATGGCGATCACGTCGCGCAGGTGTTTTTCCAGATAAATCGCGGGGTTGACGGAAAGGGTGCTATCATCGACCGGGGCGCCATCGGAAATCACCATCAGGATCTTGCGCGCCTCGGGGCGGGCCACGGCGCGGCGGTGCGCCCATTCAAGCGCCTCGCCGTCGATGTTTTCCTTGAGCAAACCCTCTTTCATCATCAGGCCCAGATTGTCGCGCACCCGCCGCCAGGGCGCATCGGCGCCCTTGTAGATGATGTGGCGCAGGTCATTCAGCCGCCCCGGCTGTTGCGGGCGCCCCTCGGTCAGCCATTTCTCGCGGCTCTGGCCGCCCTTCCAGGCCCGCGTGGTAAAGCCCAGAATTTCCACCTTCACCGCGCAGCGTTCCAGCGTGCGCGCCAGCACATCGGCGCAGATCGCGGCAATGGAAATCGGCCGGCCGCGCATCGAGCCCGAGTTGTCGAGCAGGATCGTCACGCAGGTATCGCGGAACTCGGTGTCTTTCTCTACCTTGAAGCTGAGCGGCGTGGTGGGGTTGGCCACCACCCGGGCCAGCCGCCCGGCATCGAGCGTGCCTTCCTCGCGGTCAAATTCCCAGCTGCGGTTTTGCTGGGCTTGCAGGCGGCGTTGCAGCTTGTTGGCAAGCCGGCTCACCGCGCCCTTCAAAGGCTCAAGCTGCTGGTCGAGATAGGCCCGCAGGCGCTCCAGCTCGGCCGGTTCGGCCAGGTCTTCGGCGCGGATTTCTTCGTCGTATTCGGTTGAAAAGACGTGATAATTCGGGTCGGCCTGCGAATGGGCGGGGGGCGGAGGGGGTTCCAAAGGCGCATCGGCCTGCGGCATCTCGACCTCTTCGCCCATCTCCTGATCGGCGAGGTCATCCATGCTGACCGAGGTCTGGCTTTGGTCTTGTTGCTCGTCCTGGCTGCGCTCGGGCGTGGCCTCGGAATCGTCCTCCTCGCTTTCCTCGCGGGCCTGGTTGTCGCCGGCTTCGGGGTCGTTCTCGGTCTCTTCGCTTTCGCTCTCGTCGTCCAACTGCTCGTCGGGGTCGTCGCCCAATTGGTCGGCGTAGCCCAGATCGGCAATCACCTTGCGCGCCAGCCGGGCGAAGGCGGCCTGATCGGCCAGCGCATGGCTGACGTTTTCCAGATCGC
>CAZPWV010000030.1:12791-13401 GCA_964590825.1 uncultured Rhodobacter sp.
CCTGTTGTCCCTCGCACTCGGTCTCAGCCTCATCCCGGCGACCTTCGCCGCCGACACGAAACCCGCGCCGGGCGCCAAGACCGCCCCGGCGGCCGCCGCGACACCCGCCACCGAGCCGAAGAAAGACGAGCCCGTCGTCGGCATTCTCGTCGAGCGCGCCACCGGCGGTTTCTTCAATGAAGGGCCGCCAGAGGTCGAGCACATGGGCGGCAGCGGCAGGCAGCGCCCGGCCGGTGGCCAGTTCGCGCACCATATAGCCCGCCGCCACGGCCAAAGGCGCCTCGGCCTGGGTGCGAATTTGCCCGTAGCCCTTGCGCTCGGCCTCATGGGCCAGTTTGAAATTGGTATTGGTCAGCGTGCCCGGCATGTCACGCGCCCCAAGGGCCTCGCAGCGCGCCGATTCCATCGCATCGAAGAGGTTTTTCGCCATTTCGCCCGTGGGGGCATAGCGCGCCGCCACCGCCGGGTTGTGGTGGCGCTGGCGCAGCGCCAGCGCATCGCCCGTGCCGCGCGCCAGCATCACCTCGTCGCGGGTCATGCGGCGCGAGATTTGCGGCAGGCGCATCGTGTCGCCCGACAGCCCCGAGGGATCGACGGTGAAATTCACCTT
>CAZPWV010000031.1:0-384 GCA_964590825.1 uncultured Rhodobacter sp.
CGTTGCGATGTCGAGGCCGGCATGGCGAAGCTGCTGGGCGCGCGGGTGGCCTGGGCCGCGGCCGACAACGCGCTGCAAATTCACGGTGGCAACGGCTTTGCGCTGGAATATGCCATCAGCCGCATCCTGTGCGATGCCCGGATTCTCAATATTTTCGAAGGCGCGGCGGAAATTCAGGCGCAGGTGATTGCCCGGCGTCTGTTGGGCTGACCGGGGGCGGATGAAACGGCGCAACGGGGCCTCTGTGGCCCCGTTTTTCATTGCGCGGACAGGGGAATTCGCCATCTTGGCGCAAAGGAGAGCACAATGATCCGCGATGCCACGCCCGAGGATGCCGAAGCGATCGCCCGGGAATGTTCCGCAGTCCGGTCGGTAGCTCCCTTC
>CAZPWV010000031.1:394-4722 GCA_964590825.1 uncultured Rhodobacter sp.
GCGATTGCCGCCATCTACAATGACGCGGTGCTGCATTCGACGACCTTCTGGAATGCCACCCCGGTCGATGCCGGGGAGCGTGCGGTCTGGATTGCCGCGCGGGCGGCGGGCGGGTTTCCGGTGCTGGTGATCGACGAGGGCGGCACGGTGCTTGGCTATGCCAGCTATGGCCCGTTCCGTCCGCAGGAAGGCTTTCGGGCGACGGTCGAAAACTCGGTCTATCTGGCCGAGGGCGCCCGTGGCGCTGGGCGGGGCCATGCGTTGATGGCGCAACTGATCGCCTATGCCCGCGCCGCCGGAGTTCATGCGATGGTGGCGGCGGTGGATGCCGCCAACCCGCCCTCGATCCGGCTGCACGAGGGGCTCGGGTTTCAGACGATCGGCACCTTGCCGCAGGTTGGCCAGAAGTTTGGCCGCTGGCGCGACCTGACGCTGCTGCAACTGACGCTCGACACGCGCGACACCCCCGATCAGGAGGTTTGACGGGCCAGCGCCGCGACCAGCCGCCGCCGCGCCTCGGGCAGGGGGCGGTGGCCGTGGTCTTCGGCAAAACGGGTCAGGAAATGCCCGCTCAGTCGCAGCCCGTCGCTGATGTCCGCCCAGCTTGCCGGGCCTTGACCGAGCAGGAATTGCGGCAAGGGCAAGAGCTTTGCCGCCCAATCGCCTGCCGCGCCGCGGCTGACGGCGCGGCCCGTGCGCGGCGAGACGAAGGCCAGATCGTCGCGGCTGCCGGTTACGGCGCAGCGGCCCAGGTCGAGGCGGAAGCCAAGGTCTTCGAGCAGGGCCATTTCCCAATGCAGATAGTCGATCACCCAACCGTCATGCGCGGCGGCGATCACCCCGAAGAGGGCTTCGGTCGCGTCATAAAGGCGGGGGTGCGGGTCACGTTCGGGCAGCGCAAAGGACAGCAGCGCACAGGTGGCATTGAGCCCCATCAGCGCCAGCCGGTCGGCCAGCGCCCCGGCGCGCGAGGCCAGCGGTTCGACGGTAAAGCTGCCCAGATGATCCTCGAGCCGGGCCCGCCAGGCCACGGCCACATGGCTGCCCGGCATCAGCGTAGCCGCCATCTTGCGCGACGCCCCCCCCCGCACCACGCCCAGATGGCGGCCATGTGCGGCGGTGAACACCTCGATGATGGCCGCGCTTTCGCCATGCGGGCGGGCCGAAAGGATGGTGCCGCGGTCTTGCCAGTCCATGTGGTCCGCTGTGATGGCGGGGGCCGTCTGCCCCCGCGCCCCCAAAGGTATTGGATGCAAGATGAAAGGGGAAGTCAGTCGTTCAGACCGTCTTCGTCCAGCAGGGTGCGGCCATGGCGGGCTTCGAGTTCAATCACCCAGAGATCGGGGTCAAAGCCGCGCTGGCGGCGAATCGAGGCATCCACCTCGGCTTCCGGCCCCTCGGCCAGAACACTCCAGGCGGCGCTGTCGGTGACAAGGTCAAAACGCCGGGTGTAAAGCTTGGCCAGCCCGTCAAGGGTTGCGCATTTGACCATGACGGCGCCAGAATCGGGTTGCCCCCGCGCTGCGATGTAGGCGGGAATATTGTTCAATTCCAGGCGCTTGAGATAGGCCCGCACCCAAAGTTCGGCGCGCAGTCGGGGCGGCATGGCCTAATTGCCATCCTTGAAATCGAGACCCATCTCGGTGTAGCGCTCGGCCTCGTCTTGCCAGTTTTCCCGCACTTTCACCTGCAGGAACAGATGCACCGGGCGGCCCATGAAATCGGCCAGGTCGTGGCGTGCGGCGGTGGAGATCGCCTTGATCGTCTCGCCGCCCTTACCCAACACGATCCCCTTGTGGCCATCGCGGCTCACATAGATGATCTGGTCGATGCGGGCCGAGCCGTCGGGGCGTTCCTCCCATTTCTCGGTTTCCACGGTCAGTTGATAGGGCAGTTCCTCGTGCAGGCGCAGCGTGAGCTTTTCCCGCGTCACTTCGGCGGCGATCATCCGCAAGGGAAGGTCGGCAATCTGGTCTTCGGGGTAGAACCAGGGGCCAAACGGAACCTCGCCCGCCAGCCAATTGCGCAGATCATCGACGCCATAGCCCTTTTCGGCGGAAATCATGAAGGTCTTGGCAAAGGGAAATTCGGCGTTCAGCCGCTGTGCAAGGTCCAGCAGAACCTCGGCCTTCACCCGGTCGATCTTGTTGATCGCCAGTGCCACCGGCTGCGTGCCGTCGCGCTCTTTCAGCGCGGCCAGAATCGCCTGCACCCCCTCGGTCAGGCCGCGATGCGCCTCGATCAGCAGCACGACGATATCGGCATCGGCGGCCCCCCCCCAGGCGGCGGAAACCATGGCCCGGTCCAGCCGGCGGCGGGGGCGGAAGATGCCGGGCGTATCGACAAAGACGATCTGGCTTTGCCCCGCCATGCAGACGCCGCGAATGCGGGCACGGGTGGTTTGCACCTTATGCGTGACGATCGAGACCTTTGCCCCCACCATGCGGTTGAGAAGGGTTGATTTTCCGGCGTTCGGCTCGCCAATCAGCGCCACAAAGCCTGCGCGGGTCGTTCCGGTCATGACTGACCCTCCAATCTGGCCAAAAGGGCTTTTGCGGCGGCCTGTTCGGCCTGCCGTTTCGAACCTGCCGCCGCCGCTTCGGTTTCGCCGTTTTCCAGCGTTACCGCAATGCGGAAGAGGGGGGCGTGGTCGGGCCCCTCGCGGTCCAGGGTTTCGTAGCGTGGTGGCGGCAGGCCGCGCGCCTGTGCCCATTCCTGCAACGCGGTCTTGGCATCGCGGGCATCGCTTTCCACCGCTGCGATGCGCCCACCCCAAAGCCGCAGCACAAGGTTGCGGGCGGTCTCGAAGCCGGCATCGAGATAGACGGCGGCAATCACCGCCTCCATCGCATCGCCCAAAAGGGCCTCCTTGCGGCGCCCGCCCGACATCATTTCCGACCGGCCCAGCTTCAGCACGGCGCCAAGGTCGATGTCGCGGGCGACGGCGGCGCAGGTTTCCTTGCGCACCAGCGCATTGAAGCGCGGCGCCAAAAGCCCTTCGGAGGCGCGTTTGTCGGCCCGAAACAGCGCCTCGGCCATGGCAAGGCCCAAAACCCGGTCACCCAGAAATTCCAGCCGCTGATTGTCGGGCCGGGTGGGCGAGCCGATGGAGCTGTGGGTCAAGGCCCGAATGAGAAGCTCGGGCGCCGTGAAACGATGCCCGAGCCGGTCCATGAAGGCGGTGATATCGGCGGCAAGCTTCATTCGACCGCCTTGAAGAAGCGGTCCGGCCGCCAGGTCCAGAAGAAAAACAGCGAGCGGCCGGCAGAGGAGAACATGATCCGGTCCGCCCGGCCCACCAGATATTCGGCCGGCACGAAGCCCACACCGCCGATGCTTTGCGGGAAGCGGCTGTCTTCGGAATTGTCGCGGTTGTCGCCCATGAAGAAATATTGTCCCTCGGGCACGGTGAACACCGGCGTGTCATCGGCGCGGCCATTGGCGACGATGTCGAGGATGGAATGGCGAACCCCGTTTGGCAGGGTTTCCAGTTGCCGCACCTTGATGCAGTCGGCGCCATCGCCCACAGGCTCGTTCGCACAGCGCGGCTTGCCCTGCTGCGGGCCTTGCGGGGCGTAGGTTTCAACAAATTGTCCGCCGTCTTCCAGCTTGACCGCGCTGCCGTTGATCTGCAGCACGCCGCCGATCATCTGGATGCGGTCACCGGGCAGGCCGATCAGCCGCTTGATGAAATCGACGTTGCGGGTGGGGTGGCGAAACACCACCACATCGCCGCGCTCGGGCTCGGAGCCCAGCACACGCCCCGAGATCGGGCAGGGTGAGAAATCGGGCGAGGCGAAGGGGCAGGAATAGCGCGAGTAGCCATAGGCCATCTTGTTGACGAACAGAAAATCGCCAATCAGCAGCGTGTCTTTCATCGAGCCGGAGGGAATCCAGAACGGCTGGAAAAAGAGGGTGCGGAACACCCCTGCGATGAGCAGGGCCCAAAACACCGTTCGGATCGTTTCGCCAATGCCGCCTTCGGATTTGCTGGCCATGCTGTGCCTCATGAAAAACCTGTGCCTTCCTTGGCGCGCCGCGCCGCCCGAGTCAAGGAAGGGGGCGGGCCTCGATGACGACAAAGGCCTGCGCCCAGGGGTGATCGTCGGTCAAGGTAACGTGAACGATGGCCGTGTGGCCCAAAGGCGTCATCTGCGCCAGCCGCTCGGCAGCCCAGCCGGTCAGATGCATGACGGGCTGGCCGGTGGGCAGGTTGGTTACCGCCATGTCCTTCCAGGAAATGCCCATCCGCAGCCCGGTGCCCAGTGCCTTGGAGCAGGCCTCTTTCGCGGCCCAGCGCTTGGCATAGGTGCCCGCCACATCGGCCC
>CAZPWV010000031.1:4732-7162 GCA_964590825.1 uncultured Rhodobacter sp.
TAAAGACGCGGGTGCGGAAGCGGTCGCCAAAACGGTCAAGCGTGGCGGCGATGCGGTCGATATTGGCCAGATCGGTGCCGATTCCGAGAATCATGCGCGCGCGTCATCCATCCGGCGGCGCATCTCGGCGATGGCGGGGCCAAGGCCGATGAAGACCGCCTCGGAGATGATGAAATGGCCTATGTTGAGCTCGCGGATCTCGGGGATGGCGGCGATCGGGCTGACGGTTTCATAGGTCAGGCCGTGGCCGGCGTGAACCTCGAGGCCAAGGCTGTGGGCCAGTGCCACGCCCCGGCGCAGGGCCTCCAGCTCTTCGTCGCGCTCGGCCAGGCGGCCTTCGTGATGCAGGTCGCAATAGCGCCCGGTGTGCAATTCCACCACCGCCGCGCCAATCCGGGCGGAGGCCTGGATCTGCCGCGCATCGTGGCTGATGAACATCGAAACGCGAATGCCGGCGGCACGCAGCGGGGCGATGAAATCGGCCAGGCGGTTGTCGTCGGAGGCGACATCCAGCCCGCCCTCGGTGGTGCGTTCCTCGCGCTTTTCGGGCACCAGGCAAACCGCATGAGGCGCGGTTTGCAAGGCCAGGCGCTGCATCTCTGCGGTGGCGGCCATCTCGAAATTCAGCGGCAGGCCAATACCCGCCCGCAGCGCTGCCATGTCGTCGTCGCGGATATGGCGGCGGTCTTCGCGCAGATGCGCGGTGATGCCATCGGCGCCAGCCGCCTCGGCCTCGAGCGCGGCCCGCAAAGGGTCGGGATAGGTCGAGCCACGGGCATTGCGCAGCGTGGCAACGTGGTCGATGTTGACGCCAAGACGAAGCAAACGGGACATGCAAACCTCCGGTCAGATGGGCGCCACTATGGCCGAGCCGCGCGGCAGAGGGAAGGGCGAGTGCTAGGGGCCATCGGCGCCGGGGTCGGTCCCGGCCGGGCGGTGGCGATGCGGCAACCGGGCCCGCAGCTTTGCCAGCCGGTCCTTGAGCCGCGTGCGGCGGCTATGCTGATAGGCGCTGACGATGGGCAGGGCGATGTAATAGCCCGCCAACCCCGCGACGATGCCCGGAACCAGCCCGCCCAGCAGATAGGGCAGGAAAATATCGGTGAAAAACCCCGCCATGCCGGCCCATTGCGTTTCGTCATGGGTGAAGACGGCAAAGATATTGTGACGCAGGTCCAGAAAGGCACTGTGAAAGATATCCAGCAGCCCTTCGGCATGGGCCGGATCGAAGTTTTGGCCCAGCATCCAGTTGCCCAGCTTGATCGCGCTGACGGCAATGATCGGAAAGGTGAAGGGGTTGCCCACCAGCGTGGCAAAAAGCGCGGCCAGAACATTGCCGCGCATCAGCCGGGCCAGCAGCGCCGCCCCCAGCAGATGCACACCGAACAGCGGTGTGAACGAGATGAACACCCCGGCAAAGACGCCGCGCGCAATGCGGTGGGGCGGGTCGGGCAGACGGTTCAGCCGATGGCGGATATAGTGAAACGCCCGCCCCCAGCCCCCGCGCGGCCAAAGCGTTTCCCACAGGGCCACCGTGATGGGGCGCTTTTCCCGCCGTTTGAATACCACATCTTCCCTTCCGGCCCCTCAGGGCCTGCGCGACAGATCCCGCAAACGTTCCACCTGTGCCACATCCGTCTCGGCCTCCAATGCCGTGAGCAGCGTGTGCAGATGCTCTGCGTCGCGTAGCTCGACTTCTACGACAAGCGAGTAAAAGTCTGGTTTGCGGTCGATGAAATTCAGATCCGAGATATTGGCCTTTTGTTGCCCGATAAGCGAGCAGATATGGCCCAGAACCCCGGCATCGTTCGAGATGGTGATCTTGAGCGTGGCGGTATAGACGGGCGGGTGCTGGCCGACATGCCAGTGCAGATCGACCCAACGTTCGGCCTGATCCTCGAATTCCTCAAGTGCGGGGCAGTCGATGGCATGGATCACCACGCCCTGACCGCGATAGGTGATGCCGACGATCCGCTCGCCCGGCAGGGGCTGGCAGCAATCGGCGCGGCGAAAGCTCTGATCGGCGGCAAGGCCGATCACCGCGCGGGTGGGCTCGATGGTTTCCGGGCCGCGTTTGGCCAGTTCGGGATAGAGCGCCTCGACCACCTCGCGGGCGGTGAGTTCGGCCGAACCAAGCCGTGCCAGCAATTCGTTTTCGTCGGGCAGGCCCAGGGTTTTGGCCGCCGTGCGCAGCGCCTTGTCCGAGACCTTGCGGCCCACATGTTCAAAGGCCACCCGCGCCAGTTCGGCACCCAGTTTCACAAAACGCCCGCGGTCTTCCTCGCGCAGGCTCTTGCGGATCGAGGCCTTGGCGCGCCCGGTGGCGACGATGTCGAGCCAGGTGGCCTGCGGGCGCTGCCCGGCGGCGGTGATGATCTCGACCGACTGACCATTTTTCAGCCGCGTCCAGAGCGGCACCCGGATGCCATC
>CAZPWV010000031.1:7185-13085 GCA_964590825.1 uncultured Rhodobacter sp.
TGGCGCCGACGCAGGAATTGCCGATCCGGGTGTGGATCGCATAGGCAAAATCGATCGGCGTGGCGCCCTTGGGCAGCTTTATCACATCGCCCTTGGGCGAGAAGCAGAACACCTGGTCGGAATACATCTCGAGTTTGACATTCTCGAGGAATTCGTCGTGGTCGCCTTCGGAAAACCGCTCGGTCAGCGAGGCCAGCCATTTCGCCGGATCGACGGCAAAGGGGTTTTCGGCGCGTTGCCCGTCGCGATAGGACCAATGCGCCGCCACGCCGGCTTCGGCCACCTCATGCATCTGCCGGGTGCGGATCTGCACCTCGACGCGCTTGCCGTCGCGCCCCGAAACGGTGGTGTGGATCGAGCGGTAGCCGTTTGATTTGGGTTGGCTGATGTAATCCTTGAACCGCCCCGGCACCGCGCGCCAGCGTTGATGGATCAGCCCCAACACCGCATAGCAATCCGATTCAGACCGGGTGATGACGCGGAAACCGTAGATGTCGGACAGGCGCGAAAAGGAAAGCTGCTTTTCCTCCATCTTGCGCCAGATCGAATAGGGGCGCTTGGCGCGGCCAAAGACATCGGCCTCGACCCCGGATCTTTCCAGTTCGGTGCGGATGTCGGCGGTGATCTTGGAGATCACATCGCCCGATTCCTTCTGCAGCGAAACGAAACGGCGGATGATCGAGGTGCGGGCCTCGTGGTTGAGCACCTTGAAGGCGAGGTCTTCCAGTTCCTCGCGCATCCACTGCATCCCCATGCGCCCCGCCAGAGGGGCGAAGATTTCCATGGTTTCACGGGCTTTTTGGGCCTGCTTGTCGGGCCGCATCGAGCGGATCGTGCGCATGTTGTGCAGCCGGTCCGCCAGCTTGACCAAAATCACCCGCAGGTCTTTCGACATCGCCATGAACAGCTTGCGGAAGTTTTCCGCCTGTTTGCTGGCCGAAGACCCCAGTTGCAGATTGGTCAGCTTGGTGACGCCATCGACCAGTTCGGCCACTTCGGTGCCGAAGAGGCTTTCCACCTCGGTATAGGTGGAGCGGGTGTCCTCGATCGTGTCGTGCAGCAGCGCGGTGACGATGGTGGCATCGTCCAGCCGCTGTTCGGTCAGAATGGCGGCCACCGCAACGGGATGCGAAAAATATGGCTCACCCGAGTGGCGAAACTGCCCCTCGTGCATTCTCAGCCCATAGGCATAGGCCTTGCGGATCAGTTCGGCGTTGCAGCGGGGGTTGTAGTTGCGAACCAGCGCGATCAGGTCTTCGACGTCGATCATTCGCGCTCGCTAACCCCCTTTGCCTCAGTCGCGGCCCTGCGCATCCATCAGCGCACGCAGCATCCGCTCTTCGTCCATGTCATCGACGCGCGGACGGTCAACCTCGCCCGACATCAAAAGCGCCATGGCGTCTTCCTCGGGTTCGTCGATCTCGATCTGGGTCTGGTTGCTTTCGATCAGCCGCTCCCGCAGATCATCGGCCAGTTGGGTTTCCTCGGCGATCTCGCGCAGCGACACCACCGGGTTTTTGTCGTTGTCACGCTCGACGGTAATCGGCGCACCTGCGGCGATCTCGCGGGCGCGGTGGGCCGCGAGCATTACCAGCTCGAAGCGGTTCGGAACCTTGTCAACGCAGTCTTCAACCGTCACGCGGGCCATAGGCAACTCCAGTCAAACGGGGAGGTGTGAACCGCCTATTTAGGCGCATGGCCGCCCCTTGACAAGCGCCTAAACCCCGCCAAATGGCGCGCAAAACGGCACCAGCGCCGCTTTTTCGGCCTTGGGCAGGGCCGCAAGCATCATCGCCACCGTTTCGTTGCTGGCCGGATGGCGCCAGAGCGGCGCGATTTCGGCAAGGGGAATCAGCACGAAGGCGCGTTCGGCCAGGCGCGGATGTGGCAAGATCAGCCGGTCGGGGGCGGTGCGCATCTGCGCGGCCAGGGGCAGGTTTCGCCAGCCTGCCTGCGTGGCCGCATCGGGCAGGAGCGCCGCACCCGCCGCCAGCAGATCGAGGTCGATGCCGCGCGATTCCCATCGCGCCTTGCGGCTGCGCCCCAGGCTTGCCTCGATCCGGTGCAGCGCCGCCAGCACCGCCGCGGGGGCCATGGCGGCGGTGACCGCGGCGCAGGCGTTGACGTAATCGGGCCCCGACCCGGCGGGAAAGGCGGGGGAGCGGTAAAACCGGCTGAGCGCCCGCAGCCCCAGCCCCTCGCCCGCCAGACGTGCCAGCGCCGCCACCAGTGTCTGCGCCGGAGACCCCGCTTCGGAACAAAGATTTGAGCCGAGAGCGATCAAGAATGTGCTACTATCCATAAAGACAGATACCCTCTCCCCCATGCGGTTGCTAAGCAATCTGCCACAAACTGGTTTCTGCGGCGTATTCGGTAAATTGTTTCCGCGTCAACCACTCCCGACGCTATTCCGCGGAGCCAAGACGAAAGGATGTATTGATGTTTTACAAGGACGAACGGCTGGCGCTGTTCATCGATGGATCGAATCTATATGCCGCCGCCAAGGCGCTTGGGTTCGATATCGACTACAAGTTGCTGCGGCAGGAATTCGAACGGCGCGGCAAACTGGTGCGGGCTTTCTACTATACGGCGCTGCTGGAAAACGAGGAATACTCGCCCATCCGCCCGCTGGTCGATTGGCTGCATTACAACGGCTATGCCATGGTGACCAAACCCGCCAAGGAATACACCGATTCCATGGGCCGCCGTAAGGTCAAGGGCAACATGGACATCGAGTTGGCGGTGAACGCCATGGAGCTTGCCCCCCGGCTCGACCATGCGGTGCTGTTCTCGGGCGATGGCGATTTTCGCCCGTTGGTCGAGGCGCTGCAACGCATGGGCGTGCGGGTGTCGGTGGTTTCGACCATCCGCAGCCAGCCGCCGATGATTGCCGACGAACTGCGCCGCCAGGCCGATAATTTCATCGAACTGGATGCGCTGCGCGAGGTGATCGGCCGGCCGCCGCGCGAACCGCGCGAGATCGATCCGTCGGAGGTCTGATCCCCCCGAATCCCCTCGAGGATGAAACAGGCGGCGGTTCACTCCCGCCGCCTTTTTCATGCCCTCGCCGTGCCCCCCCGTCTGGCGGGTTCAGAACGGGCAGGGCGCGGTAAAGGTCATGAAGGCGCCGCCGTCAGGGTGGCGCAGCCGCAGGCTTTCGGCATGGAGCATCAGCCGGGGAAAATCCCGCGCGGGCCCCTCGGCATAAAGCGGATCCCCCAAAATCGGGTGGCCAAGCGCCAGCATATGCACCCGCAACTGATGGCTGCGCCCGGTCAGCGGGCTGAGCCGCACCCGCGTGGTGCCATCGGGATCGTGGCGCAGCACCTTCCAGTCGGTCTGCGCGGGGCGGCCGTTTTCGGGGTTCACATGCTGGCGGGGGCGGTTCGGCCAATCAACGCAAAGCGGCAGATCGACCCGCCCCGATTGCGGCGCCAGATGCCCCCAAAGCCGGGCCAGATAGTGCTTTTTCGTCTGCCGGTTCTCGAATTGCAGACCCAGGTGACGCTGCGCATGGGGGGTCAGGGCAAAAACCATCACCCCCGAAGTATCGGCATCGAGCCGGTGCACCAACAGCACCTGCGGAAACGGGCCGCGCAGGCGTTCGATCAGGCAATCGGCCTTGGCCTCGCCCTTGCCCGGCACCGAAAGCAGGCCCGGCTGCTTGTCGATCACCAATATCTCGTGATCGGCATGAAGAATGCGCGGCGGCTCGGAAGGGGGGCAATAGCTGTGCGGGGTCATGGGGCGGCAATGGCGCGGGGCGGGGGCGGCGTCAAGCCTTGTAGTAATCTCCGGCAGATTCGCGGTGCCAGACCTCGGCCAGGGTCAGGCCGGTGGGCTTTTCCAACGCCCCGGCGGCAACGGAGATCCGGGGTTCGTCCGTTGGTTGCCAGAACAGGCTCGATCCGCAGCGGCGGCAAAAGCCACGCCGGGCATGGCTTGTCGCGGCATACCACCGCACATCGCCGCCCGCATCGAGATGGAAACGGTCAAGCGGCACCGACGTGGCGGCCCAGAAATGCCCCGACCATTTGCGGCACTGGTCGCAATGGCACAGGAACACATCCCGCAGCGGGGGCGTCAGGCGAAACCGGACCGCCCCGCACAGGCAAGCGCCATGAATGTCAGCACCTAGCGAACACATCCGCCAATATCCTTTCAAGGGCCGTTGCGTCGGCCCCGGTGAAGGCCGCCGGCTGGTTGCTGTCGATGTCCAGAACGCCAATCAGCCGCCGCTCCGCGCCAAAGACCGGGATCACCAGTTCCGAGCGGGTGGAGGAGGCGCAGGCGATATGGCCGGGGAAAGCCGCGACATCGGGAACCAGTTGGGTGCGTTGCTCGCGGGCGCAGGCGCCGCAGACCCCGCGGGTGAAGGGAATCACCAGACAGCCATGCGTTCCCTGATAGGGGCCGATCTTCAGCAGTCCGGGCGCGGTGACGCGATAAAAGCCGGTCCAGTCGAAGCGGTCATCGGCGTGGTGAATCTCGCAGGCGAGGGTTGCCATCAGCGCCACCGCATCGGTTTCGCCGTGGCAAAGCGCGGCAATGTTGCGGGCCAGTTCGGGGTAGGTCACCTGCATCGTCTTTTTCCTGAAAATCGCGCCCGGATACCGATTGGTAAGCTTTCGGCTTTAGCCTGAGCCAAGCTGTTCGAGGCCGGAGAGGCAAGATGAATCTTTATGCAGAAGCCAGGGGCGGCGCTCTGGTCGTTTCCGTGAACGAGGAGCGGCTTGATGCCGCCATTGCCATCCGTTTCAAGGACCGGATGCGGGAGGTGACGGCGCAACCTGCGCCGCGCGTGGTGCTGGATCTGTCGGCGGTCGCGTTTCTGGACAGTTCGGGGCTGGGCGCGGTGGTGGCGGTGATGAAGGCACTGGCCCCCGAACGGCGGCTGGAACTGGCCGGGCTGACGCCCAATGTGGACCGGGTGTTTCGCCTGACGCGGATGGATTCGGTCTTTGCCATTCACGAGACGGTGGAGATCGCTCTGGCCGAGGGGTTGCGTGATGCTGGCTGACCGACTGACACAGGAACGCAACCCGCAAGACCCGGCCGCACTGCGTGCGGAGCCAAAGATTTTCCATCACTCCTTTGACGCCGATGCATTATCGGTGCGGGCGGCGCTGCGCACGGCTCTGGCGCGGTTTCTGCGCCAGCTTTCGCGCGAAGAGGCCGGGACGCTGGAACTGGTTCTGGCGGAGGTGCTCAACAACATTGTCGAGCATGGCTATGGCGAGAGTGGTCAGGGAACGATCACGCTTTCGCTGGTGCGTGACCGGCGCGGGCTGAGCTGTTCGATCAGCGATGACGGGGTGGAACTGCCTCCGGCCTGTCTGGAACGGGTGGTGGGCGAGGCGTTGCGCCCCGAACCGCATTCCCTGCCCGAGGGCGGGTTTGGCTGGTTCCTGATCCGGGATCTGGTGGAAGATCTGGGCTACCACCGCGCCAATGGCCGCAATCTGCTGGCATTTCGGCTGCCGCTTCACGCATCCGGGCCGGTTGCCGGGGGCAATGTTACCGGGGTCAATTGAGCTGGAATTGCAGCGGGTAGCGCCCGTCTTCGAAATCGCCGAACAGATCGCTCAGATCGGGGTGTTCCACCGGTTCGCCGGAATAATCCGCGACAAGGTTCTGTTCGGAGACATAGGCGACATAATAGCTGTTATCGTTTTCGGCCAGCAGGTGGTAGAACGGCTGGTCCTTTGGCGGGCGGCTTTCCTCGGGGATCGCTTCATACCAGGCATCGGTGTTGGAAAACATCGCATCGACATCAAAGACCACCCCCCGGAAAGGGTGCTTCCGGTGGCGGACGATCTGGCCGATGTGATACTTTGCTTGTGTCGTTTGCATGGCATCCCCCATTGAAGGTTAGTAATCCGTGAACGGGTTGGCTGTCC
>CAZPWV010000032.1:0-6569 GCA_964590825.1 uncultured Rhodobacter sp.
GAGTTGAGGAATACGAGAGGATCAAAGCAAGCTATAATGCCTCGCCCAATGGTCCTGACTTTCTCTTCCTGACAAGAAGTTGCTATGGTGGGGTAGTTCGTTTTCGCAAGAGAGACGGCTACATGTCCACGCCAATAGGTGCCCACAAGCCCATCAGCCCTGAAGCATTTGATGCGCGGGTTGATTGTTGGGCTGACAGGATGTCAGGGTGCCAGTTTCAAAAACTTGATTACTCTATGGCGATGAGGCGGGCAGTGGCCGGGGATTTGGTCTACTGTGACCCGCCCTATTCGCATTCTCAGGCAATTCTTTACGGAGCGCAGGATTTTGATCTCTCTGAACTGATGGATGAGATTGCGGCATGCAAGGCGCGTGGTGTTTATGTTGTTCTGAGTATTGACGGCACCAAGAAGAGTGGAAATCACTACTGCGACATTGACTTGCCGGATGGTCTTTTCGAGCGCGAATTGATGGTGAATGTCGGGCGATCCATGCTCAAGCGTTTCCAAATGGGAGGCCAGTCTTGCGAAACTGAGGGCGTTTCGGATCGCCTCTTGCTGACCTACTGACGACAAGAGATGCAGCAAGTATCGATGCCGCAATCGTCACCGACACTTCCATGAATTTCGGCGCGTTGACGGTTTGGCCTTCGGAACGGAACGCCTAGACGCCTGAAATTGGAGGGATTTTCTTGCCGGTTTTCTTCGGGCGCGGAATGGCAAGCGCCTCGGTCTGGGTGACGATGGTTCGCAGTTCCTCGTCCGTCAGCGAGGCTGCGGCGACGTTCAGCCGATCCAGAAGCCGCGCCCGTGCGCTCTGCGGCGGCGGGTCTGTCAGTCCGAGCAGGTGATCGGCGGAGGTGTTCAGAACGCGGGCGATCTTGGCCAGCGTCATTAGGTCCGGCTCACGCTGATCGTTGGCGTAATTGGCGTAGCGGCGCTCGTCCAACTCGCACAGCCGGGCGGCCTGCGCGTTGGAAATGCCGAGGTCAGCGGCCCGCTCCTTCAGTCGTTTTGCAAAAATATCCATCCGGAACGTTCTGTTCCGGAAAAACCCTTACCGCTATGAATGTTATGGGCATACGATACGGAACGAAACGTTCTTATCCGGTGTATCCATGACCCCAGACCCTTCCGTCCCCGCCCATGTGACCCTCGCCCTGGATGAGGAAGTTGTCCATGTCTCGCAATGGTCCAAAGGTGGCATGGTCGCGCAAATCCTGCTCCTTGCTCTCCCCCTCGCTGGGCTATCCCTGGGGGTCGGGATCGTCTTCGGAGTGCTGGCCGCGATCACCTACACCTTGGCTTATTTGTCATGGCAGAGGCGGATGGCGGTAGTGACGACGCGCAACGTTCTGTTCGTTGCGGGCCTGAGCAAGACGGTGCGGGCGATCCCGCTGGAACAGATCAACCAAGTGACTGTCGCGCCGGGTCTCGTGACGGTGCGCACGGGGTCGATCCTGAATACCCTGCTGCTGCGCGTCACAGATGCTGAGGTCTTGGCTGAGAAGATCGAGCAGGCGCGTCAGGTCCGAACCTAGGCTGTGGAAGGCTGAGCGTCGGGAGAGGTTCACAGAGCGGGCCTGCGCTCACAGTATCCCTTCACCCCCGCATACCGATCAGGCCGTTTCTGGGCCGCCCTGACGCGCCTGTCGCAGTTCCACCAGCCCTAACCTCAGTTCTCGGACCTCAGCTTCCAGCGCAGACAGCCGTTCGTCTGGTGATCCACCCGCCGCCGCTCGCTTTGCAGCCTTGATCCAGCCTGTGCCGGGGGCATCCGATTTGAGCGACTGCTCAAGACGCCAAACAATTTCTGCGTTCAGAGACCGGCCACTGGCCAGAGCCTGCTCTTCGATCTGCTGCTTCAACTCGGGCTGCATCCGCAACCCGAAGGGTGCGATGCTTGCGATCTTGCGGTCTGACGGTGATGTTTTCATGGCGGCATCATAATGTAATTATTCTGGCTTGTGCAAGTAACATCATTTAAGTTACATCATGTAACCAATAAATGGAGACTGCACATGAACCAGACCCCAACCCCCTTTGGTCTTCGTCTGCCGCCCAAGATGCGCCAGTGGATCACCGAAAGGGCCAAGCGGAACCGACGCAGCATCAACGGTGAGATCGTCCATCTCCTCGGGCGCGTCCTCGAAAACGACGAACGGGGGGGCGTTGACCATGGGCAAGGCTAAGCTGCCGCCTCTGACCGAAGGCAAGACCAGCGGGTTCCACTGGGCCAAGAAGGCAGCGGCCCGTGCGATGCCTGCCAAGAAGTTTTCTGTCATCGAGGGCAAGCGCGTTCTCAAGATGCTGGAGGAGAAGGGCCTCAAGCCTCTGGCTTTGGAGGTGGCCCCCGATGGTGGTTTTCGCTTTGAGGTAGCGCCCCTGTCAGGCCCCGCTTCCGAGGCGGACGTGAACCCTTGGGACAAGGTGCTGTGACATGGGCAAGCGTGAAGTCTCATTCGTGCATCTGCACGTTTACAATGATCGGCACGGCAAGACCCGCGCCTATTACAAGCCGCAGGGCGGCAAGGGCATTGCCCTGCCGCTTCCGGTCGGAAGCCCCGAGTTCCTGCTGGCCTATGCAAAGGCCGTGGAGGGCGAGAAACTGGAGCGGGCCAAAGCCAAGACGCAGACGGTCAAGGACACCTTCCGGGACTTGCTGCGGCTCTACCTCGGGTCGTCCCTCTACATGAAGCTCAGCCCAAGTTCGAAGCGCAACTACCGGCTCATTCTTGAAAAGTTCTGCGAGAAATACGGCAACTTGCCCGTGTCTCGGTTCTCACGGCAGCACGCCTCCGCCATTCTGACCAAGCTCAGCTACACGCCGGAGGCGGCCAACACGTTGATGAAGCGGCTGCGCCTGCTTCTGAACTTCGCCGTGGATATCGGCATGATCCCTGCGAACCCGATGGCGGGGATGAAGGGCTACAAGTCCGACGGTGAGGGCTATCACGACTGGAGCGAGCAAGAGATCGCGCAGTTCATGGCTCGTCACCCGCTGGGAACCAAGGCGCATCTGGCCCTGATGCTGATGCTCAGCACCGGGCAGCGCAAGTCTGATGCTGTCAGGATGGGGTGGGGCGATGTTGTCAACGGGATGATCCGGGTCCGTCAGCAAAAGACCGGGACCCCGCTGATGATCCCCATCCTCCCGGCGCTGCAAGCAGCGTTGGCCGACCAACCCAAGGACGCGCCTACCTTCTTGCGGACGGAATATGGTCGCCCCTATTCGGCGGCTGGTTTCGGAAACTGGATGCGGGATCGGTGCGACGAGGCGGGGCTGCCCAACTGCGCATCGCATGGTCTGCGCAAGGCTTGTGCCCGGCGTCTGGCCGAGGCGGGTTGCACCATTCACCAAATCAAGGCGATCACCGGCCACAAGACCGACGCAGAAGTGCATCGCTATACGGCGAAAGCCGACCAAGTTCGGCTCGCTCACAGCGCGTTCGAGAAGCTGCAAGACACCGCCAACAACCCGAAACCTGCTAACCCCCTCTGAAAGGTTAGCAAACACGAGGAAAAACCCCATGCGTTCCAATATCTTAGCGGAGGAAGTGGCAGCCCGTAGGGGAGTCGAACCCCTCTTCCCAGGTTGAAAACCTGGTGTCCTAACCGATAGACGAACGGGCCACCGAAACCGCTTCAGCGCTTGGCTGCGCGGCGTGGAGCGGTGTTTAGGCCAGCGGCGCGCGCTTCGCAAGGGAATTTTTGCAGATTCCCCAAACTTTCTGCCTTGTTCCGCAGGCTTTGCGAAAATGCTTGCAGGACAAGGGCTTGCTACCTCGGGGCCACGGCGCGGGCGGCATCGTCCAGGCGCAGTTGCACCTTTGAACGCCCCCCCCAACTGTTGATTTCCAGCTTTCCCGCAAGGTGGAACCGCCCCGCCCCGCCCGCGCTCAGCGCCGCGCCCAGCGGCCCGTCGAAGGCGCCAAAGGCCACCGCGTCCAGCCGCGCCCCCAAGCCATCACCGAAGGAAAACCGCAGATGCGATTCGCCGATGCGCCGCGGCGCCGTAATTTCGACCGCCGGAAAGGCAAAACGGGGGGCCGGGGCGCCCTGCCCAAAGGGGCCGGCCCGGTCGAGATCTTCGATCAGCGCCGGCGTTGCGGCGGCCGGCATGAGCAGCCCGTCCAGGCGCAGATCGGCCGCCCCGCCGGCCCCCGCCCCCTGCCGCGCCAGCAGATCGGCCAGCCGCGCCATCGCCGCCTCAATCTGGCCCTCCGCCACCGTCAGACCCGCCGCCATGCGGTGCCCCCCGCCCTTGAGCAAAAGCCCCTCGGCGGCCAGTCGCTGCACTGCTGCGCCCAGATCTACCCCGGCCACCGAACGCGCAGAGCCTTTGCCGATGCCGCCCTCAAGGCCGATCACCACGGCGGGGCGGTTCGTCGCTTCCTTCAGCCGCGCCGCCACGATGCCCACCACGCCGGGGTGCCAGCCTTCACCCGCCGCCCAGACCAGCGGCCCGTCGAGCCCGCGTGCCTCGGCCCGCGCGAGCGCGGCATCGCGGACCCGATTCTCGATCTCGCGCCGCTCGGCATTCAGCGTATCGAGCCGTTCGGCCAGCGCGGCGGCTTCGGCGGCATTGTCGGTGGCCAGCAGCCTTGCGCCAAGATTGGCTGCCCCGATCCTCCCGCCGGCATTGACCCTGGGGCCAAGCAGAAACCCCAGATGATAGGCGGTGGGCGCGCGGTCCATGCGGGCCACGTCGGCCAGCGCGACAAGGCCGGGCCGCTCGCGCCGCGCCATCACCTTCAGCCCCTGCCGCACCAGCGCACGGTTGACCCCGGTCAGCGGTGCCACATCGGCCACCGTGGCCAGCGCGACAAGGTCGAGCAGGGCGATCAGGTCGGGGGCGGCACCGCCCTCGGCGCGCAACTGCCGATTGGCCTCGACCAGCATCAGAAACACCACGGCAGCGGCACAAAGATGGCCTAGGTCGCCCGGTTCGTCGGGCCGGTTCGGGTTCACGCAGGCCAGCGCCGGAGGCAGGGTTTCGCCGCCAAGGTGGTGATCGAGAATGACCACATCGGCCGGGGCCGCCGCAGCCACCGGCGCATGGCTGAGCGTGCCGCAATCGACGCAAAGGATCAGCGAATGGGCCTGCCCCAGCGCCTGCATGGCGGGTTCGTTGGGGCCATAGCCTTCGTCGATCCGGTCGGGAATATAGAGCGTGGCGGCGTGCCCGAAATGGCGCAGCCAGATCAGCAACAGCGCCGCCGATGCCCCGCCATCCACATCGTAATCCGCAAAGACGGCAATCTTTTCACGGTTTTTCAACGCCCTGACAAAACGCGCGGCGGCTGGTTCCATATCCTTGAGCCGGCGCGGATCGGGCAGAAGATCGCGCAAAGTGGGTTCGAGGAACCCTGCCGCCTCTGCCGGGGCAACACCGCGCGCCACCAGCACACGGGCCAGCGCCAGCGGCAGTTGCGTTTGCTGTGCCATGGCTTCGGCCAGCCGGTCGGCCTCGGCACCGGGGCCAACCCAGCGCCGCCCGGTCAGCGAGGCATCGACATCGAGAAAGCTGCTCATGCCCCCGATCTAGCGAAAAAACGCCCGTCTGGCCAGAGCGGGAACCGCAACCGTGCCGGCGGCTCAGAACGGAATGGCCGCCCCGTCCCAGCCCTCGAAACAGCCGGTATTGGCGAGGCTCAGCGCGGCAAAGCGGCTGCTCAGCCCCGCCACCGATTGCGCGGTGGTAATCTCGGCATTCGGCCCGCCCATGTCGGTCTTGACCCAGCCGGGGTGATAGACGCCCAGCGCAATGCCCTCGGGGGCGAGATCTGCGGCAAGGTTGCGCCCGAGGTTCAGCACGGCGGCCTTGGAGGCGCGGTAGATATAGCTGCCACCGGGGGCGCGTTCGTCCGAGGCCATCATCGACGAGAGGATCGCAATCTTGCCCCTGGCGGCACGCAGGTTTGGCAGAAGTGATTGAATTGTCAGGAAAACACCGGTCACATTGGTGGCAAAGCTCTGTGCCCAAAGCGCGGGGGCATAGCCGGTATCGAGGGTTTGGCCGGCATCCGCATAGACCCCGGCATTGCAGATCAAAAGGTCGATCGGCAGCCCGTTGAGCCGCCGCGACAGGGCCTTGACACTGTCCGGTTGGGTGACATCGAGCGGCAGCAACTCGCCCTCGGGGCGGCGTGCGGTGCCAAAACTGGCCACCCCCGCCTGCCGGTAATGCGCCATCAGCGCCGCGCCGATACCCCGGTTCGCACCTGTGATGAGAATGGTCATGCCTGCCTCCGTTTTTGTCATCATGGCGGCAAAATCCGCATCGGCAAAGGGGCGCGGAGTCAGTTGCTGGAACGCTTCGAGAAAAACGGCAAAGGTGTCACCGGAATGCCATCTTCGATCAGCGCACGGGCCTCTTCGGGGTTCGCCTCGCCATGAATGGCGCGTTCGGGGGCGCTGCCGTCGTGAATGGCGCGGGCTTCGGCGGCGAAATCCGGCCCGACATAATCGGAGTTTTCCTCGACCGCGCGGCGCAGCGCCGCCAGCGCCTGCTCGACCGGGTTTTGCGGATGGCTTAGCGGTGCCGGCCCGGTGCCGCCTCGGGCTGTG
>CAZPWV010000032.1:6579-6953 GCA_964590825.1 uncultured Rhodobacter sp.
TGTGGCACCTTCGCCCGCAGATGGCGGGGCCGCGTCCGATCTTGCAGGGGCGGTGGTGTCGGGCCGGGCGGCTTCGGCTGGGGCGCTGTCGGGGGGGCTGTCGGGGGCGCCCATGGCCCGGCGTGCGGGGCGCACGGCGGGGGCCATCAGCGCCTTTTCCACCTGCGTCGAACCACAGAAGGTGCAGCCCACCATCGCCGCGGCGCGAAGGCGGTCAAAGGCCTCTGCCGAGGCGAACCAGCCATCAAAGCTGTGGTTCTGGTCGCATTTGAGCGTGTAACGGATCATCGGGGCCTCGGCAGCACGATGCCCCATCAGATAGACCAAGGGGGACGGAATGCAAGCCTGCCGTGCCCGCCGCCCTGCCCGCCCCC
>CAZPWV010000032.1:6963-12877 GCA_964590825.1 uncultured Rhodobacter sp.
CGAAAGCCTGCCCCCGAAAGCCCTGCCCCCCAAAGCCCTGCCCCCCAAAGCCCTGCCCGAAGCCATGCCGGGGGGAGAGGGGCCTAGAGGCCGGCCCGTGTCAGGGCGGCCTGCAACAGCGCGGCAAGGCCGGCTTCGTTGCGCAGCGCCGCCAGTTCCGCCTGCGCCGCCGTCCCCAGCCGTGCCTGTTGCGGCCCGTCAAGCGCGAAGGCCTGCGCCAGCGATGCGCCATCATGCACCGCAATGGCTGCCCCGGCGCGGTCCAGCGCGGCAAAGGCCGGGGCGTGGTTTTCCACCGAGGGGCCATGCACGAGGGCGCAGCCATAGGCGGCGGGTTCAAACGGGGTGTGGCCGCCCTTTTCCACCAGCGTGCCACCGATGAAACACAGCCCCGCCGCCGCATACCAGTTTTCCATCTCACCCATCGTATCGGCCAGATAGACCGGCTCCGTCGGCGGCTCGCCGGCCGAGCGGAGGCTGTGGCGCAACCCCTGCGCGGCGATCATCCGGGCGATTTCGGGCCCCCGCCGGGGGTGACGGGGGGCAAGGATCAGCCGCAGGCCGGGGTTTCGCGCCCGTGCCGTGGCAAAGGCCTCCAGCACGATGCCTTCCTCGCCGGCATGGGTCGAGGCGGCCAGCAGGGTCTGCGCCCTTGGCCAGTCCAGCACCTGGCTTGGCGCGGGTGCGGCAACGGCGGTTTTCAGGTTGAGCCGTGCCAGCAGCCGCCCCTCGGGCAGGCCCATGGCCAGAAACCCCGCCTCCGAGGTGGAATCCTGGGCCGAAAGCGCGGTGAGGGCGGCCATCATCTGCGCCCCCAGCCCGAACCTGCGCCAGCGCGCCGCCGAGCGCGGCGAGATCCGCCCGCCCACCACCAGCACCGGCAGCCCCCGCGCAGCGGCCAGGCGCAACCGGTTTGGCCAGAGCTCGTTTTCCACCACAATCAGCGCGGCGGGGCGGTGGCGCGCCAGAAAACGGTGCAGCGCCCAGAGCGTATCCAGCGGCGCAAGACGGGCGGTGATGCGTGGCTCGGCCCAGCTGCGCGCAAGGCTCTGGGCGGTGGTGGTGTTGGTGGTCACCAGCAGCCGCAACCCCGGCCGCGCCGCCAAAAGCGCCACGATCAGTGGCCTGGCCGAGGCAAGTTCGCCGTTCGAGGCGGCGTGCAGCCAGACCGCGCCGGCCGCGCTCGCCGCTCCGCCACCAAACCGCTCGGTCAGGCTCTGCCAGGGCGCGGCGCCGCGCAACACAGCCCAACAGAGCCGCATCACCAAAACGGGCAGGGCCAGCGACAGAAACAGGCGGTAGAGGATCACGGCGGGCGGTCCTTGGCGAGGGTCGCGCCATAGAACGCATCGGACCGGGCAGATGCAAGCGCCCTTGCACGAATGCGGCCCGGCTGAAACACTCAACGGAACGGGCGGGCCCCGGAACAGGCGGGCAGGGAGGCGAGGGTGGCGGATGGAGCAATATGACTATGTCATCGTTGGCGCGGGTAGTGCGGGTTCGGTGCTGGCCAACCGGCTGAGCGCCGATCCGCGCCATCGGGTGTTGCTGATCGAGGCCGGGGGGCGCGACAATTACCACTGGGTGCATATTCCGGTAGGCTATCTTTACTGCATCAACAATCCGCGCACCGACTGGGGGTTCGCCACCGAAGCCGAGGCCGGGCTGAACGGGCGCAGCCTTGGCTATCCGCGCGGGCGGATACTGGGCGGCTGTTCGTCGATCAACGGCATGATCTACATGCGCGGTCAGGCGCGGGATTACGACCTTTGGGCGCAGGCGGGATGCACCGGCTGGGGCTGGGATGCGGTGCTGCCGCTTTTCCGGGCGCAGGAAGATTTCTACCGGGGCGCCAGTGCCCTGCATGGGGCGGGCGGGCCGATGCGGGTGGAACAGGCGCGGGTGCGCTGGGAGGTGCTGGATGCTTTCGTCGCGGCGGCAGAGCAGGCCGGCATTCCGCGCAGCGACGATTTCAACACCGGCGACAATGGCGGCGCGGGGTATTTCCATGTCACGCAAAAGCGCGGCTGGCGCTGGTCGGCGGCTTCGGCCTTTCTCAAACCCGTTCTGGGGCGCGCCAATCTGCGGGTGGTGACCGAGGCGCAGGTCGAACGTCTGACGCTGGCCGGCGGCCGGGTGACGGGGCTGCGCTACATCCGCGACAATGCCCCTTTCGAGGTGACGGCCGGCGAGGTGGTGCTGGCGGCGGGGGCAATCGGCTCGCCGCAGATACTGGAACTTTCGGGCATCGGCGATCCGGCGGTGCTGGCCGCCAATGGCATTGCCCTGCGCCATGGCGCAGCCGGCGTGGGGGCCAATCTGCAAGACCATCTGCAATTGCGGCTGATCTTCAAGGTGCGGGGGGTGAAGACGCTCAACACCATGGCGCGGTCGCTTTGGGGGCAGGCCCGGATCGCGGCCGAATATGCGCTGTTCCGGCGCGGGCCGATGTCGATGTCGCCCAGTCAGGCGGGGATCTTTGCGCGGTCCTTCCCCGAAAAGGAAACCCCCGATCTCGAATGGCATTTGCAGCCGGTCAGCCTCGACAAATTCGGCGAACCCGTCCACCCGTTTCCGGCAATGACGGCCAGCGT
This sequence comes from uncultured Rhodobacter sp., assembly GCA_964590825.1. Classification (GTDB taxonomy): domain Bacteria; phylum Pseudomonadota; class Alphaproteobacteria; order Rhodobacterales; family Rhodobacteraceae; genus Rhodobacter. The sequence goes on from CAZPWV010000032.1 coordinate 9,558, forward strand.
GTGCAACCTGCGCCCCGAAAGCCGGGGCCATGTGCATCTGCGCGGCCCCGATTTCCGCTCCGCCCCGGTGATTGCGCCCAATTACCTCTCCACCGAGGCCGACCGGCGCGTGGCGGCGCAGTCGATCCGGCTGACCCGTCACATCGCCGCGCAGCCGGCCTTTGCCCGGTTCACCCCGCAAGAGTTCCGCCCCGGCGCCGAGGCGCAGGACGAGGCCGATCTGGTGCGGGCGGCCGGTGACATCGGCACCACCATCTTTCACCCCGTCGGCACTTGCCGGATGGGGGCCGATGCCGCGGCGGTGGTTGATCCGCGGTTGCGGTTCCGGGGGCTGGCGGGGCTGCGCATCGCCGATGCCTCGGTGATGCCTACGATCACCAGCGGCAATACCAATGCGCCGGTGATGATGATTGCCGAAAAGGCGGCGCAGATGATGCTGGAAGACCGGAAGGCCTGAGCGAAACGGGGCCAGAGCAAAACGGGGGCGCCGCCCCGCTTGCCTGCGGCAATTCACCCCCGCAATTCACCCCCGAGGTATTTTGGGCAAGATGAAAGGCCCTTTGCGGGGTTCATCTTGCTGCAAATACCTTCGCCGAAGGCTTTGATCTTTTGCGGCCTCCGGCGTTTGCCAGTCTGGCGGAGGGTTCAGCCCGCCGCCAGACGCTTTTCGCGCGCAAGGCGGAGTGCTTTGTCGGAAGGCGCGATGAAGGTGTAGAACATCGGCACCACGAAGAGCGTGAACATCGTGCCGATGATGAGACCGGAAAACATCACGATACCCATCGCCTCCCGTGCCGCCGCCCCCGCGCCATCGGCCAGCACCAGCGGCACCACGGCCAGCGCCATCGCGGCGGTGGTCATCAGGATCGGCCGCAGACGGGTCTTGGCCGCGGCCACGATGGCATCGCGCCGCGTGGCGCCATGGTCTTCGCGCTGCTGATTGGCGAATTCCACCATCAGGATGCCGTGTTTGGTAATCAGCCCCACCAGGGTAATCAGCCCCACCTGGCTGTAGATGTTCAGCGTGCCCAGCCCCAGATTGAGCGGCAGCACCGCGCCGAAGATCGTCAGCGGCACCGACATCAGGATGATGAACGGGTCGCGGAAGCTCTCGAATTGCGCCGCCAACACCAGATAGATCACCAGAATGGCGGCGCCAAAAGCCAGCAGGATCGTGTTGCCCTGCGTCTGCTCCAGCCGCGACTGCCCCGAATATTCCAGAAAGAAACCTTCGGGCATTTCCGATTGGGCAATGGCGACGATCTCGGCCAGCCCGTCGCCGGTCGATTGGCCGGGCATCGGCAGCGCCGAAATGGTGGCGGAATTGAGCTGGTTGAACTGCTCGATACTGGCCGCCGCCACGCCGGTTTCAATATCGACCACGGCGGACAGCGGCACCATTTCGCCGCTGGCGGCGCGCAGGAAGTAGCCGCCCAGCTCTTCGGGGTTGGCGCGGAACTCCGCCGGCACCTGCAAGATGATGTCGTAAGAATTGGAATCGCGGTCGAATTGCGCCACCGCGCCACCGCCCACCAGCAGGCCCAGCGTGGTGCCGATATCGGACACCGGCACGTTGAGCGCCGCCGCCCGGTCGCGGTCGATGGTCACCCGCACCTCGGGCGCATCGAAGGACAGCGAGTTCTGCACCATGATGAACTTGCCCGTGGCCTGCGCCCGCAGACGGATCTGCTCGGCCACTTCGGCCACCCGGTCGGGCGCGTGGATCGATTGCACCACCAGCGAAATCGGCAGGCCGCCACCGGTGCCGGGCAGGGTGGGGGGCGCAAAGGCAAAGCCCTTGAGCCCGGTCGAGGCATCGATGGCCTCCTGCATCTGCTTTTGCACCTCTTCCTGGCTGCGGTCGCGCTCGGCCCAGTCGTCCAGCGCCCAGATGTAAATGCCCATGCTGTCAGCGCCACCGAAACCGGCAATCGAGAAACTGGTGCGCACCTCGGGAATATCGGCGGTGGCCTTGCCAATGGCATCAATGTAGCGCGCGGTATAATTGGCGGTGGCGTAGCGCGGACCTTCGACCATGGCGATGACGGCGCCCTGATCCTCGTCGGGGGCCAGCTCCGACGAGGTGCGGGTGAACATGAAGCCCATGGTTGCAACCAGCACCAGCACCACCAGCACGGTCACCGGGCGATAGTCGAGCGAGGAACTCACCCGCCGTTCATACCAGCCCGCAAAGCGCTCGAAGGTGCGATCGACAAACCCCGCAAAGCCGGTGGCATGGCCCTCCTTGAGAATGCGCCCCGACATCATCGGCGTGATCGTCAGCGCGATGATGCCCGACAAGATCACCGAACCCGCCAGTGTGAAGGCGAATTCCCGAAACAGCGCCCCGGTCAGCCCGCCGGTGAAGGCCAGAGGCGACAGCACGGCGGCAAGGGTGATCGTCATCGCCACCACGGCGCCGGTGATTTCCTTCATCCCCTGCACGGCGGCGGGGATCGGTTTCATGCCGTCTTCCATGTGCCGGTGGATGTTTTCCACCACCACGATGGCATCATCGACCACAAGGCCGATGGCCAGCACCATGGCGAGAAGCGTGAGCAGGTTGATCGAATAGCCCAGCGCCAGCAGCACCGCCATCACCCCCACCAGCGACAGCGGAATGGTCACGATGGGCATGATGACCGAGCGGATCGAGCCCAGAAACAGCAAGATCACCACCACCACGATGGCGACCGCCTCGGCGATGGTCTTGAACACTTCGATGATCGAGGCGTCGATCTGTTCGGTGGTGTCATAGGTCAGTTCAATGCTCATGCCATCGGGCAGGGTGGCGTTGATTTTCGGCAATTCGGCGCGCACCGCCGCGGCGGTGTCGAGCGGGTTGGCGGCGGGGGTGGGGAAGACGCCGATGAAGGTGCCGCGCTCGCCCGCGAAAGTGACGATCTCGCCGCTTTCATCCGAGGCCAGTTCCACCCGTGCCAGATCGCGCAGCCGCACCACCGCGTCGCCCTCGGCGCGGATCGGCAGGGCGCCGAAAGCCTCGGGGGTTTGCAGCGTCGATTTCAGCGTGATCGCCTGCGCGACATATTCGTTTTCGGTCTTGCCCGGTGCCGACAGGAAGTTGGAGGCGCGGATCGCCACCAGAACCTCGCTGGCCGTCACCCCGCGCGCCGCCAGTTTCATCGGGTCGAGCCAGACCCGCATGGCGTAATTGGCCGCCCCCATCACCTCGATTTCGGCGACGCCCGGAATCGTGGACATCCGCGGCCGGATCACCCGCTCCAGATATTCGGTCAGCTGTTCGGGGGTCATGTTGGGGTTGCGCACCGCCAGATACATCAGCGCGAATTGCATCCCCG
>CAZPWV010000033.1:0-12783 GCA_964590825.1 uncultured Rhodobacter sp.
TGCGCGAGGGCGCCGCGATCGACGATTTCATGCATCCCGACAGGGTCGTGGTGGGGGTCGAAAGCCTGCGTGCCGCCGCGGTGATGGCCGATATCTACCGCCCGCTTTATCTGCGCGAATTTCCCGTTGTCACCACCGATCTGGAAAGCGCCGAGCTGATAAAATATGCCGCCAATGCCTTTCTGGCGACGAAGATCACCTTTATCAACGAAATCGCCGGGCTGTGCGAACGGGTGGGCGGAAATGTGAAGGAAGTGGCGCGTGGCATCGGCCTTGATGGCCGGATCGGCAACAAGTTCCTCCATGCCGGTCCGGGCTATGGCGGTTCGTGCTTTCCCAAGGATACCCATGCCCTGGCCCGGATCGGGCAGGACAACGCCCTGCCGATGCGGATCGTCGAGACGGTGATCGAGCTGAACGAGGCGATCAAGCGGCGGATGGTGGAAAAGGTGCTGGACCTTGCCGGCGGTTCGGTGGCGGGCAAGCGGGTGGCGGTGCTGGGGGTGACCTTCAAGCCCAACACCGACGACATGCGCGACGCCCCGGCACTGACCATCGTGCCGGCGCTGCTCGGGGCGGGGGCGCAGTTGCGGCTGGTCGATCCGCAGGGCTACCGCGAGGGCCAGCATCTCTTGCCCGGAGCGCTTTGGGAAACCGATCCCTATGAGGCTTGCGCGGGGGCATCGGTGGTGGTGGTGCTGACCGAATGGAACGAGTTCCGCGCCCTCGACCTGCCCCGGCTGGCGGCGGCGATGGCCGAGCCGCTGATGGCCGATCTGCGCAATGTCTACAGCCCCGAGGCCGCGCGCAAGGCGGGGTTTGCCGGCTATTGCGGGGTGGGGGTGGTCTAGGCTCCGCCTCGCGGCTGTTGGGGGGGCTCACAGGCTGAGCCAGCCCTGCTCGACCACCGCCTCCATCGCGACATAGCTGGAGGTGGCGGCGACATGCGGCAGGGTGGACAGCCGCTCGCCCATGATGCGGCGGTAGTCGGCCATGTCGCGGCTGCGCACCTTGATGAGATAGTCGAAACCGCCCGCGATCATGTAGCATTCCTCGACCTCGGGAATGGCCCGCACGGCGGCGTTGAACTGTTCCAGCGCCTTCTGGCGGGTGTCGGAGAGCCGCAACTCGACATAGGTCACATGGCTCAGCCCAAGCCGGAGCGGCGAGAGCGTGGCGCGGTAGCCGGTAATCAGACCGATCTCTTCCATCGCCTTGATCCGCGCCGCGACCGGGGTTTTCGACAGCCCGACCTTGCGGGCGAGATCGGTCACCGAAATGCGGGCATTGGCCACGAGGGCGTGGAGAATCTTCCTGTCGGTGGCGTCGAGTGGCGAGGTCATGGCTGAAAATGATCCAAAATTTGGTGATATTTTCTGCCATAATGCCAAATCTTGGGCACATCGTCCATGGCGGCGGTGGTATTTTGGCCCAGCCCAAAGGAGTTTGCCGATGATCCCCGAGCCTTTCGCCGCCCTTGGGCGCGCCGCCAAATTCGCCCCCGAAGCCGAAGTTCTGGCGCGACTGCGTCAGGAGGCGGGGCTGGATGCGCCGCTTCTGGCGCGCATTGCGGCGCGGGCCGAGGCGCTGGTGGGGCGGATCCGCAGCGAGGCCCGGCCCAGCCTGATGGAACATTTCCTGGCGCAATACGGGCTTTCGACCGATGAGGGGATCGCGCTGATGTGCCTGGCCGAGGCGCTCCTGCGGGTGCCCGACGCGGCCACCATCGATGCGCTGATCGAGGACAAGATCGCCCCCTCGGACTGGGGCCGGCATCTGGGCACGGCGGCCTCCTCGCTGGTCAATGCCTCGACCTGGGCGCTGATGCTGACCGGGCGGGTGCTGGATGATGGCGCCGAAGAGGGCCGGGGGGGCGGCATTGCGGGCACGCTGCGCGGGGCGGTCAAACGGCTGGGCGAGCCGGTCATCCGGCTGGCGGTGGGGCAGGCCATGCGCGAGATGGGGCGCCAGTTCGTGCTGGGCGAAAGCATCGAAAAGGCGCTGGCGCGGGCCGAAAAACGCGAGGCGCGGGGCTATACGATGAGCTACGACATGCTGGGCGAAGCGGCGATGACGGCGCGCGACGCCCGGCGCTACCGCGACGCCTACAGGGCCGCGATTGCCGCGATAGGGCAGGCGGCGACCAGAGGTTCGGTGGTGGCCAACCCCGGCATCTCGATCAAGCTTTCGGCGCTGCATCCGCGCTACGAGGTGGCGCAGGAGGCCCGTGTGATGGCCGAGTTGGTGCCGGTGGTGCGCGAGCTGGCGCGGGCAGCGGCGGCGGCGGGGATCGCGCTGCATATCGACGCCGAGGAGCAAGACCGTCTGGCGCTGTCGCTGCGGGTGATCGAGGCGGTGATGGCCGACCCGGACACCGCGGGATGGGAGGGCTTCGGCGCGGTGGTGCAGGCCTATGGCAAGCGCGCGGGGGCGGCGATCGAGGCGCTTCACGGCATGGCCGGGCGCTATCGGCGGCGGCTCAACATCCGGCTGGTGAAGGGCGCCTATTGGGATGCCGAAATGAAACGCGCGCAGGTGGAGGGGCTGGAGGGGTTCAGCCTGTTCACCACCAAGGCGGCCACCGATGTGGCTTATATCTGTCTGGTGCAAAAGCTTTTTTCGCTGTCGGACTGGTTGTTTCCGCAATTTGCCACGCATAATGCCCATACCGTTGCGGCGGTGCTGGAACTGGCGAAGGGGCGCGATTTCGAGTTTCAGCGCCTGCATGGCATGGGCGAGCGCCTGCATGACATCGTGCTGCGTGATACCGGGGGGCGGTGCCGGATCTATGCGCCGGTGGGGGCGCATCGGGATCTGCTGGCCTATCTGGTGCGGCGCCTGCTGGAAAACGGGGCCAATTCGTCTTTCGTGCATCAGATCGTCGATGAAAATGTCAGTGCGGCCACGGTTGCCGCCTGCCCCTTTGCCGCGCTGGACACGGCGCAGCCACCCAAGGGGCTGGTCGCGCCTGCCGCGCTGTTCGGGGCGGGGCGGGGCAATTCCCGCGGCTTTGACTTGTCCGATCCCGAGGTGCTGGCCGAGATCGCGGCGGCGCGCGATGTGGCCTTGCCCGATGCCGCGCCGCTGACGGTGGTGCCGGGTGCGGCATCGGGGCCGCTGCGGGCGGTGCGCAACCCGGCCACGGGGGCGGTCGTGGCCGAGGTGCGCGAGGCCGATGGCGCCACCGTGGCGGCGGCGATCGCGGCGGCGCAGGTCTGGGCGGTGCCGGCGCCGGCCCGTGCCGAGGTGCTGCGCCGGGCGGCGGATCTTTACGAGGAAAACTTCGGGCCGATTTTCGCCGCCTTGGCGCGCGAGGCCGGAAAGACCCTGCCCGATGCCGTCGGGGAGCTGCGCGAGGCGGTTGATTTCCTTCGCTATTATGCGGCCGAAGGGGCCGGGGACAGCCGCCCTGCGCGCGGCCGTTTCGTGGCGATCAGCCCGTGGAACTTTCCCTTGGCGATTTTCACCGGGCAGATTGCGGCGGCGCTGATGGCGGGCAATGCGGTGCTGGCCAAGCCGGCCGAACAGACGCCGGTGATTGCCGCCATGGCGGTGCGGCTGCTGCATCAGGCCGGGGTGCCGCGGGCGGCCTTGCAGCTGCTGCCGGGGGATGGCCCCAGCGTGGGTGCGGCGCTGACGGCGAGCGCGCTGGTCGATGGGGTGGTGTTCACCGGCTCGACCGAGACGGCGCGGATCATCGCCCGCGCGATGGCCAATCACATGGCCCCCGGCACGCCGCTGATTGCCGAAACGGGCGGGCTGAACGCGATGGTGGTCGATAGCACCGCGCTGGCCGAACAGGCGGTGCGTGATGCCGTGGCCTCGGCGTTCCGCTCGGCCGGGCAGCGGTGCTCGGCGCTGCGGATCCTCTATGTGCAGGCCGATATTGCGCCGCAGATCATCGAGATGATCCGCGGGGCGATGGATGAGCTGGTGCCGGGCGACCCCTGGGCCCTGGCCACCGACCTTGGCCCGGTGATCGATGCCGAGGCGCAGGCGGGGATCGCCGCCTATGTTGCGGCGCAGCACGGGCGGGTGCTGCACCGGGTGGCGGTGCCCGAAGGCGGCCATTTCGTGGCGCCGACGCTGTTGCGGGTGGAGGGCATCGACGATCTGGAGCGCGAGATCTTTGGCCCGGTGCTGCATCTGGCCAGTTTCGCGGCGCCGGATCTGCCCAGGGTGATTGCGGCGATCAACGCCCGCGGCTACGGGCTGACCTTCGGGCTGCATTCGCGCATCGACGCGCGGGTGCAACAGGTGACCGAGGCGGTCGCGGCCGGAAACATCTATGTCAACCGCAATCAGATTGGCGCGGTTGTGGGAAGTCAACCCTTTGGTGGAGAGGGGCTTTCCGGCACCGGGCCAAAGGCGGGCGGGCCGTATTACCTGAACCGGTTTTTTGCTCCTGCTACCTGGGAGGGGGCCTCGGAGACGGCCTTGGCGGCTCCTGCGCCAGCGACCACGCCACCCGCGAGCACCGGGCGGATCGGCGGGCGGATCGGCGAAACTTTCCTGCCCGGCCCCACCGGCGAGATGAACCGGCTGAGCCTGCACCTGCGCGGGCCGGTGTTGTGCCTGGGTCCGGGGGCGGCGGCAGCCGCGGCGCAGGCGGCGGCGGTGACCGCCTTGGGCGGGCAGCCGGTGTTGGGCGCGGGCGGGGCGGACACCGATGCGTTGCTGCGTCAGGCCGGGCTTGCGGCGGTGCTCTGGTGGGGGGAGGCGGCGCCGGGGCGTGCCCTGGCGCGGGCGCTGGCGGCGCGGCCCGGAGCGCTGGTGCCGCTGATCTGCGCGATGCCCGATCTGGCCCATGTCGCGCATGAGCGGCATTTGTGCGTCGATACCACTGCGGCGGGCGGCAATGCCGCGCTTCTGGCCTGCTGATCCATGCGCAAAAGGCATGGATGGCGGTGAAATCTTCGGTCGATTTGGCGCCGCCGCCGCGCTAGGCTGCCGCCGGCAGAACGGGTCTGCCGGGGAGATTGCGAATGACCGAGGCGCCGCTCAGGGGGCTCAAGGTGGTGGAACTGGCGCGGATTCTAGCCGGGCCCTGGATTGGTCAGGCGCTGGCCGACCTGGGGGCCGAGGTCATCAAGGTGGAGGCGCCCGAGGGCGACGATACCCGCCGCTGGGGCCCGCCCTTTGTTGAGCGTCCGCGCAAGGATGGCAGTTTTGAGACCGTAGCGGCCTATTTCCATGCCGCAAACAGGGGAAAAACCTCGGTCATATGCGACTTTTCGAACATTGAGGATCTGCAGCGGGTCAAGGCGCTAATTGCCGGGGCCGATGTGGTGATCGAGAATTTCAAGCTGGGCGGCTTGCGCAAATTCGGCCTCGACTACGACAGTCTTGCCGCCGAAAACCCCGGCCTTGTCTATGTTTCGGTGACCGGTTTTGGCCAGACCGGGCCACGCGCCGCGCAGCCGGGCTATGATTTTCTGGTTCAGGGCATGTGCGGGATCATGGACCTGACCGGCCCCGCCGATGGCGAGCCGCAAAAGATCGGCGTGGCCTGGATCGATATTCTGACCGGGCTTTATGGCGTGATCGGGGTGCAGGCCGCGCTGGCCGAACGGGCGCGCTCGGGGCGGGGCCAGCAGGTCGATATGAGCCTTTTGGATTGCGGCGTGGGGGTGCTGGCCAATCAGGCGATGAACTGTCTTCTGGGCGGAACGGTGCCGCACAGGCTGGGCAATGCGCATCCAAATATCGTGCCTTATCAGGTGTTTCCCGCCTCTGACGGGCATTTCATCATCGCCTGCGGCAATGACCGGCAATTCGTGGCGCTTTGTGCCCTGTTGGGCCTGCCCGAGGTGGCGGCGGACCCCGATTATGCCACCAATGCCGGCCGGGTAGCGCATCGCGAGGCGCTTTGCGCCCGCATTTCCGGGGCAACCGCCTGCCGCCCCAAGGCCGAGATCATTGCCGCGATGGAGGCGGCGGGCGTTCCCGGCGGGCCGATCAACGATGTGGCCGAGGCGCTGGCCGAGCCGCAGGTGCAGGCCCGTGGCATGGCGATTGCCCCCGAAGGCATTGCCGGGCTGCGCACGCCGATCCACTTTTCGCGCTCGGGTCTTGCGCTGGATCGTGCCAGCCCGGCGCTGGGTGACGGGGAATGGCGGTTTTCCGTCGGTTGAGGCGTTGCTTTTGCGCCGAGGCCCCGCATATCTGGGCAAAGGCAGGGCGAGGCGGCGGTGGACAGCAGACTGAGTTTCGAATTCGACCGGGGGCCCTTTGGCGATGCGGCGCGTTTTGCCGCGCCGCGCCGGGTGATCCGGGCCGATACGCCCGAAGAGGTGGCCCCGGCGCTGGCCGAGATCGCGCGGGCGCAGGCCGGTGGTGCCTGGCTGGCGGGGGTGATGAGTTACGAGTTGGGATATGTGTTTTCGGCCCGTTTGGCGCCGCTGATGCCGCCCAACCGGGCGCTGCCGCTGTTGCTGTTCGGGGTCTATGACGCGCCGCAGCCGGCCCTGCCGGAGGTTTTGGACCAGGCCATGGCCGAGGCCAGGCCGCCGGTGCTGGACCCCACGCTGTCCTTTGCGCAATACCGCGCGGCATTTGCGCGGGTGCAAGACTATATTGCCGCTGGCGATGTCTATCAGATCAACCTGACCTTCGCGCTGCGGGGGCCGTGCGAGGCCGCGCCGCGGGAACTTTATGCGCGGTTGCGGCGGGTGCAGCCGGTGGGCCATGGCTGTCTGGTCGAGGCGGAGGGGTTTGCGCTTTTGTCGCGCTCGCCCGAGTTGTTCTTTGCCATCGACGCGGCGGGGCGCGCGCTGGTGCGGCCGATGAAGGGCACGGTGGCGCGCGCGGCGCCCCCGGCGGCCGACCGGGCGGCGGCGGAGTGGTTGCGGTCTTCGGAAAAGAACCGCGCCGAGAACCTGATGATTGTCGATCTCTTGCGCAACGATCTGGGCCGGGTGGCACGGACCGGCTCGGTTCAGGTGCCGGCGCTTTACGAGATCGAAACCTATGCGACGGTGCATCAGATGACCTCGACGGTGACCGCGCAGATGGCGCAAGGGGTTGATTTTGCATCAATCGTCGAAGCGCTATTTCCCTGCGGTTCGGTGACCGGGGCGCCGAAGATCCGCGCCATGCAAATCATCCGGGAGTTGGAGGGCGCCCCGCGCGAGGCCTATTGCGGGGCGATTGGCTGGCTTGCGCCCTCGGGGGCGATGGCGTTCAGCGTGGCAATCCGCACGCTGTTGCTGCGCGATGGCGAGGCGGTTCTGAATGTGGGCGGCGGGCTGGTGCATGACAGCATCGCCCGCGAGGAATGGGAGGAAGCGCTGTGCAAGGCGGCCTTCGTGAACGCGCCCCTGCCGGGGTGAAGCTGATCGAGACGATGCTTTGGGAGCCCGATGGCCCGCAGGGGCCGGGGGTGCGGCGGCTTGCGCTGCATCTGGCGCGGCTGGCGGCGGGCTGTGCGGCGCTGGGGGTGGTGCGGCCTGCCGGCGCGGTGGAGGCGCTGCTGGATGCGGTGCGCGCGCCGGCGCCGTTGCGGCTGCGGCTGACGCTGGGGTTGGACGGGGCAGCGGCGCTGGAGCAGGGCCCGCTGCCGCCGGCCAAGGCGCCGTGGCGGGTCGGGCTTGGCGCTGCGCGGCTGCGCGCGGATGACCCGTGGCGGGCAATCAAATCGACCGAGCGCGGGCTTTATGACGCGGCACGGGCGGCCTTGCCGGCGGGGCTGGACGAGGTGGTCTTTGTCAACGAGCGCGGCGAGGTGGCCGAGGGCACGATCAGCACTCTGTTCTTGTGGCGCGAGGGTGTCTGGCTGACGCCGCCCTGCACCAGCGGTGCCTTGCCGGGGGTGCTGCGGGCCGAGATGCTGGCCAGCGGCCTGGCCCGCGAGGCGGTGTTGCGCCCCGAAGATCTGGCGCGAGGGCGGCTGTGCATGGGCAATGCGCTGCGCGGGATGATTGCGGCGCAATGGGTGCCCGAAAGCGGATGAGGGTGCCCGAAAGCGGTTGAGGGGGCCCAAAAGCGGTTGAGGGGGCCCAAAAGCGGATGAGGGGGATTCCCTTGGCGGCGCCGCTGTGGCAGGGTCGGCGCCAAAGCGGGGGGGGGGATCATGCGCAGGGTAGAACTGGGCCGCACCGGGGTGATGGTGAGCGAGATTTGTCTGGGGTCGATGACCTGGGGCACGCAAAACAGCGAGGCCGAGGGCCATGCGCAGATCGATTGCGCGCTGGACCGGGGGGTGAATTTCATCGACACCGCCGAGATGTATCCGGTCAACCCGGTCAGCGCCGAAACGGTGGGGCGCACCGAGGAGATCATTGGCACCTGGCTGGCCCGCAGCAAGCGCCGTGACGGTTTGGTGCTGGCCACCAAGATCACCGGCGAGGGGCTCAAGGCGGTGCGCGACGGGGCGGCGATCAGCCCCCGGACGCTGCGCCTGGCGGTGGAAGGGTCTCTGCGCCGGCTGCAAAGCGAGCATATCGGGCTTTATCAGTTGCACTGGCCGAACCGGGGCAGCTACGGGTTCCGGCAGAACTGGAGCTTTGACGCGCGCCGTCAGCCCGGAAAGGAGGCGGTCGAAGCGGACATGCTGGCCTGTCTCGACACGCTGGCGGCCTTGCAGGCCGAGGGCAAGATTGGCCATTTCGGCCTGTCGAACGAAAGTGCCTGGGGCACGGCGCAGTGGTTGCGGCTGGCGCAGGGGGGGGCGGGCGAGGCCCCTCGGGGGCCGCGGGTGGCGTCGATTCAGAACGAATATTCGCTGATGTGCCGCCTTTACGACACCGATCTGGCCGAGTTGGGCGTGCAGGAGGGGGTCAGCCTGCTGGCCTATTCGGCGCTGGCCACGGGGATGCTGAGCGGCAAGTATTCGGGCGGGGCGGTGCCGGAGGGCTCGCGTCGGGCGATCAACCGCGAGCTTGGCGGGCGTTCGAATGCGCGGGCCTTCGAGATTGCCGATCTTTATGTGGCGCTGGCGCGCGAGGCGGGGCTTGACCCGGTGACGATGGCGATTGCCTGGGTGATGGGGCGGCCCTTTCCGGTGGTGCCGATCATCGGGGCCACTTCGGTGGCGCAGTTGGAAAAATCGCTGGACGCGGCGGGTACGGACCTGCCGCAGGCGCTGAAAACCGCGATCGAAAGGGTGCATCATGGCCATCCGATGCCGTTCTGAAGGCCGGGTTGCGGGCCGTTCTGACGGCCGGGCAGAGCGGCGCGGCTGGCGGGCGGGGCTGGTCTTTGGGCTGGCGCTGGGGCTGGGCGCGGTGGTGGCGGGCTGCACGCCGGAGCGGCAGCAGGCGCTGCCGCCGGTGGGCGCGCAACGGATGGCGCTGGAGGGCGCGGCCTGTGTGGCGCAGGGCGGGCAATGGCTGGGCGGGCAGGGCGCCCGAACCTGCGTGCTGCGCACCGGCGACGGCGGCAAGCCCTGCCAGAGCGGTGCGGATTGCGAGGGGGCCTGTCTGGCGCGCTCGCAAAGCTGCGCCCCGGCCCGGCCGCTTCTGGGCTGCAACGAGATCGTGCTGGAGAGCGGGCTGCGGGTGAGCGAATGCGTCGAGTGATCCGGGCCGCGGTGCGGGTGGGGGTGCGGGTGGCGGTGCGGGCGACGGGGGCGGCGGCGCTGGCCGCTGCGGTTCTGGCGGGCTGCACGCCAAAGGCCTCGGCGCCGCAACCGGGCCTGCGGGATCCGGCGGTGATGATTTCCTCGGCGGCGCTTTTTGATCCGGCGCGTTTTGGCGGTGGCTGGCGGGTTGTGGCCAGCGCGACACCGGGCTGCGGCGGGGCGCGGCAGGACTGGCGCTGGGACGGGCGCGGCGGCTATGCGCTTTCGGGCATCGATTGCGCGGGGCGCCAGCCGGCGGTGCTGGAGGGACGCGCGGTGCTGAGCGGTCCGGGCGGCCGGCTGACCCCCTCGGGCGCCTATGGCGATGCGCCGATCTGGGTGCTTTGGGTCGATCAGGATTACCGCGTGGCGGTTCTGGGCACGCCGGGGGGGCAATGGGCGCTGGTGCTGTCGCGGCAAAGCCCGGCGCGGCCGGACCTGATGCAGGCGGCGCGTGAGGTGCTGGATTTCAACGGGTATGACCTGAGTCGGATTGGCGGCTGAGCGCGGCGCGGGGGGTTAGGGCCTGTCGCGTTCATTCGACGTCACGCGACACGCTCTGACTTGTTGATTCTGGTGTTCGAGAAGCTCAAAACCGGTTCCCAGTTTTGAGCAACAGCGCTAGGCCAGCCGCGCAAAGGTGGCCCTTGGCCCGCGATTGTCGAAAAACGGGATCGAGGCGGGTTCGGTGGCAAGCCCCTCGGCCAGCCGGGCCTGCACCTCGGCCAGCACCACCTCGGTGATGAAGGGCAGGTTCAGCGCCCGCGCCTCGGTAAGCGGCACCCAGTGCAGATGGCTGAGCTCGTCGCAGGCTTGCGCGAAATCATCGGGGTCGGAGGCGATCTGCGCGGCATCGACCAGAAAGAACCTTGCGTCAAAGCGGCGCGGCCGGCCGGGCGGGGTGATGGCGCGGAAGATGAGCCGCAGCCCCGCGGCCGCGGGCCGGTGGCCGGTGGCGGCAAAGCCTGCCCAGTCGGCGGGGGGGGCGGGCCAGTCGCCCGGCGTGCCAAGGATCAGCCCGGTTTCCTCCCACAGTTCGCGGATCGCCGCCACCGCCAGCGCCGTGCCGATACCCGCGGGCGCATCGAGGGAAAGGCGGCGGGCCGAGGCCTCGGGCAGGGCGGTGGCCAGCGCGATGGCGCCATCCTGGGCATCGAGCGCACCGCCCGGAAAGACGTATTTCGAGGGCATGAAGGCCGCCCCCGCGCCGCGCATTCCCATCAGCACGGCGGGGCCGTTGGCGCCGTCGCGGCGCAGCACAACGAGGGTGGCAGCATCGCGCAGGGCGGATTTGTCGGTGTTGCCCGTAGCGGCCGGGCCGGGGCTGGAGGCAGGGGGCGCGGCGGGTTCAGTCATGCGCGGCCCCGGTCTGGCCAAAGCCATGCATCCGCCGCGACCATTGGATGGCGACGATCATGCCCTTGAGCCGGGGCAGCAGGGTCAGCGCAACGGCCACGCAGAGGCTGGCAAAAACCCCGATGAGGGTCAGCGGCGAGGGCCGCCAGATGGTGAAGGCGGCCAGCAGCGCCGGGGCCATCAGATGGCCGGTGATGAGGATGGTCAGATAGGCGGGCCCGTCATCGGCGCGCTGGGCGCTGAGATCCTCGCCGCAGCGCGGACAGGCGGGGCGCACCGTCAGATAGCCCGCCAGCATCCGCCCCGCACCGCAGGCCGGGCAGCGGCAGCGCAGGCCGCGCAGGATCGAACGGCCCAGCGGGCGGTCGTCTTCGGTATCTTGGCGGGTCATCCGGCTCTCCCTTTGCGCCAGTCTAGGGGCAAGCGGGGCCGCGAGGGAAGGGGGAAGCTACGCCGAAGATCGTGCCGATCCGCGATCCGGCGTTTCACGGATGCGCGAGCGGGCGGCGGCGGGCGACGGAAGCCCCCCGGTGCCGCGTTTCGCCTGTATCAGCGGCGCAGATGCCGCAAGACGCAGCAAACAGGAGACGAGCGATGAAACCGGGCTTCAAGACGACGATCCTTGCCGGGGTGATGGCGAGTGTGGTTTTTGCCGGCGTGGTGCCGGTGATGGCGCAAGACGGCACGCCGCCGGCCGCAGCACCGATGGGGGCAGGTCCGATGGGGGCAGGTCCGATGGCGCAGGATGGCGGCTTTGCGCCTTTCGATTTCAAGGGCTTCGACAGCGATGGCGATGGCAAGGTGACGCTGGCCGAGATTCAGGCCCGGCGTGCGGCGACGGCCAAGGCGGTGGACGGTGACGGCGATGGCAAGCTGAGCGCCGAAGAGCTGGTGGCGGCCGATCTCGCACAGGCGAAGACCCGCATCGAGGCGCGGATCAAGGCCCGCATCGCCGCGCAGGATACCGATGGCGACGGGATGCTTTCGGCGGCGGAACTGGCGGCGCCGCCGGTGCCGGTGCGGATGTTCACCCGGCTCGACGCCGACAAGGATGGCGCGCTGAGCGCCGAAGAGATGGCGGCGGCGCAGGCAAGGATGCAGGCGCGGATGCAGGCGCGGATGCCGGATGGCACCCCCGGCTGGGGCGGGAATGACGACCGCGGCGACCGTCGCGACACCTGCCGGGAGGACCGCCGCGATGAGCGCCGCGGCGATCGTCAGGGCGCACGGGGCGACAACCGGGGCGGCCCGGATGGCCACCGCTGGATGCCCTTTGGCAACAACTGAGCCGCAGCCTTGGCGCCGGGCCCCGCGTGGGCCCGGCACGACAATTGCAGCGAGGGGCGATCCGCGCTAGGCCATGGGCACGATGGATATGGCATTCGATGCTTTGAGCGACGTTTCCGACGAGACCCTTCTGGTGCTTTATGGCAACGGCGACGGGGTGGCGGCGCGTGCGCTGACGGCGCGTTTTGCGCCTTTGGCCTATCGGCTGGGGGTGCGGATGCTGGGCGACCGGGCCGAGGCCGAGGATCTGGCGCAGGAGGCGATGCTGCGGCTGTGGAAGATCGCCCCCGAATGGCGGGCGGGCGAGGCCAAGGTTTCAACCTGGCTTTACCGGGTGGTGACCAACATGGCCACCGACCGGTTGCGCCGGCGCCGGGGCGTGGGGCTGGACGAGGCGCCCGAACTGCCCGATGGCGCCGCCTCGGCGCTGGAGCGGATGATCGAGGCGGACCGGGCGGCGGCGCTGGATCTGGCCTTGGCGCAGCTACCGGCGCGGCAAAGGCAGGCGGTGGTGCTGCGCCACATCGAGGGCTTGGCGAACCCCGAGATCGCCGCAGCGATGGAAATTGGCGTCGAGGCCG
>CAZPWV010000034.1:0-4099 GCA_964590825.1 uncultured Rhodobacter sp.
CAAAGGGAGCTTTGCTAAGGAGGAATCATGTCCAGAGTTGCACTTGTCACCGGCGGCACGCGGGGGATCGGCGCGGCCATCTCGATGGCGCTCAAGGAGGCGGGCTATACCGTCGTGGCGAATTACGCCGGCAACGACGACGCCGCGCGAGAGTTTTCGCATGTCACCGGCATCCGTACCTATAAATGGTCGGTCGCCGATTACGACGATTGCGAGGAGGGTATCCGCCAGATCGAGGCCGAGGTCGGCCCGATTGACGTGTTGGTCAACAATGCCGGCATCACCCGCGACGCGCCCTTTCACAAGATGACGCGCCAGCAGTGGAAAGAGGTGATGGACACCAACCTTTCGGGCGTCTTCAACATGACGCACCCGCTGTGGAACGGGATGCGCGAGCGTAAATTTGGCCGGATCATCAACATTTCCTCGATCAACGGCCAAAAGGGACAGTTCGCGCAGGCCAACTATTCCGCCGCCAAGGCCGGGGATCTGGGCTTCACCAAGGCGCTGGCCCAGGAAGGCGCCCGCGCGGGGATCACCGTCAACGCGATTTGCCCCGGCTATATCGCCACCGAAATGGTGATGGCCGTTCCCGAGAAGGTGCGCGACTCGATCATCGCCACCATCCCGGTCGGCCGTCTGGGCGAGCCCGACGAAATCGCCCGCACCGTGGTGTTCCTTGCCTCCGATCAGGCGGGTTTCATCACCGGGGCCACGATGACGGTGAACGGCGGCCAATACCTGACCTGAGCGGATTTGCCCTTGGCAAACCAGACCGGGGCCCGCATCTTGCGGGCCTCTTTCATCGGGGGGCAGATGTCACGCAATCAGGCCACATTGACCGGCTTTTCCGCCGTGGCGCTCTGGGCGCTGCTGGCCCTGTTCACCGTCGGCTCCGCCCCGGTGCCGCCGCTGCAACTCAACGCCATCTGTTTTGCCATCGGTGGCGGCATCGGGCTGGTCTGGGTCGGGCTCGGCAGTGGCTATGCGGTGCTGCGGCAGATCTCGTGGAAGGTCTATGCCTTCGGCACGGCGGCGCTCTTTGGCTACCATTTGATCTACTTTTCGGCGCTGCGGTTGGCCCCGCCGGCCGAAGCCAGCCTGATTGCCTATCTCTGGCCGCTGCTGATCGTGCTGTTTTCGGGACTCCTGCCGGGCGAAAAGCTTCGTCCGCTGCATGTGTTCGGCGCTGTCGTCGCCTTTGCCGGGGCGGCGCTGATCGTGGCGCGCAGCGGTGTCTCGGCCAGCGCGGCGGCCCTTCCGGGCTATGGGCTGGCCTTTTTATGCGCGCTGACCTGGTCGGGCTATTCGCTGGTCTCGCGCCGCCTCGACACCGTGCCCACCGCCGCCGTCGCGGTCTATTGCCTGGCCACATCGGCGCTGTCGGCGCTGGCCCATCTGGCGCTGGAAACAACGCGCTGGCCCGTCACCCCGCTGGGCTGGGCCTCGGTGCTGGCGCTTGGAATCGGCCCGGTGGGGCTGGCCTTTTACACTTGGGACATCGGCGTCAAACGGGGCGATATCCAGATGCTTGGCACGGCTTCCTATGCGGCGCCGCTACTCTCGACCCTGGCGCTGATTGGCGCAGGAATTGCTGCGGCCAGCCCGGTTCTGGTTCTGGCCGCCGCAATGATTGCAACAGGCGCCTTTCTTGCGGCCATGGCGGGCCACAAGCGCTAAGGGCCAAGGCCAACAGCCCCTTTGGCCTGGTTCACATCACCGTTGCTTCGAGTCGGGCGATCTCTTCCTTGATGCGGAGTTTTTGCTTTTTCAGCTCTGAAATATGCAAATCGTCGGTGGCGGGGCTGCGCAGGGCCAGCTCGACCTCTTCCGACAGAGCCTGATGTTTCTTGCGAAGTTCGGTGATATGCGAACTCACGGACATGGCAGTCTCCTCTCCTGTTTCGGTGACCCGATTGCAGCACGTTTTCCGGGCCTTGTCACGCGCTTGTCGCGGGGCCGCGGCAGAATGTAAGTTTGCCACGCGGAAACTTGCAAAAGGCTTAAGAGCCAAGCAGCAGGCCTTCGCCACGGCGCAGCACCGCCTGCGCGGCTTCGCCGAGATCTTCGCCATCGCGGCAATGCGCGTCCTGCGCGTGCAGCACCAGCGGGGCCAGCAGGCACAGCGGCCCCCTGGCGCCCTTGCGCGCCGCCACGATCACCCGCCCCGCCGCCCGCCCCTGGCGCGGCGCAACAGGCAGCACCGAAATCGCGCCGCCGCCCGCCGCCATCGCCGCCAGCAGCCCGGCCAGCCGATCGGCGTTGAGAATCATCGTCAGCCAGCCGCCGGGCTTCAGCCGGCGAAACCCCGCCGCCACCCATTGCGCCAGCGGCACGGCCTCGCGCTGCGCGGTCTCGCGGCCCGCATCGGCGGCGGCCGTTCCGCTATCGGGCGCAAAATAGGGCGGATTGGCAATCACATGATCGAAGCTCATGGCACGCAACGGCCCCGGCATCTGCCGCAGATCCCCCTCGATCACCGTCAGCGCCACGGCATTTTGCGCCGCATTCTGCCGCGCCAATGCGGCGTAGGCCGGTTGCAGTTCCAGCCCGACAAGGTGCAGCCCCGCAACGCGCCGCCCCAGGCAGAGGCTGGCCACCCCCGCGCCGCACCCCAGTTCCAGCACCGCCTGTCCGGGGCTTGCCGCACAGGCCGCCGCCAGCAGCACCGGGTCCATCGCCGCCCGATAGCCCTGCCGGGGCTGGGCGATCACCAGGCGGCCATCCAGAAACCGGTCCTGTGTCAGATCTTCGGGGGCAAACATCCCAGCGCTCCGTCGCTTGCAATGCCATTGTCGCGCAACACCGCCTGCGCCAGGAACCAGTCCCTGTCGGCCACGGTCAGACGGCGCGGCAATATGCCAAGGCTGCCATCCAGCACGCTCATGTGGACGTCGAGTTCAAAGGCCGTTATACCCTCGCCCGCAAGAAGGGCCGACGCCATGGCTAGTTTTACCGGGTCCGTGGTGCGCAGAAGCTCTTTCATACACTCGACTTAAGCGTCCCCAGCGGCGCTGTCGAGCCGCGAGATCGGGAAGGGAGACCATGAGCCTCGACGATAAGGCCACCAAGCCGCACGATCGCCTTGCGCAGGCCCTTGCCTCCGACATGGCGGCCGTCAACGCGCTGATCCGCGAGCGGATGAGTTCGGAACACGCGCCGCGCATTCCCGAGGTGACGGCGCATCTGATCGAGGCCGGCGGCAAGCGCATCCGTCCCATTCTGACCCTCGCGGCGGCGCGGCTGTGCGGCTACGAGGGCCCCTATCACCTGCATCTGGCCGCAACGGTCGAATTCATCCACACCGCCACGCTCTTGCACGATGACGTGGTGGACGAAAGCGCGCAACGGCGCGGGCGGCCTACGGCAAACCTGCTGTGGGACAACAAATCCTCGGTGCTGGTGGGCGATTACCTGTTTGCCCGTGCGTTCCAGCTGATGACCGACACCGGCAACATGCGGGTGCTGGCGATCCTCGCCAATGCCTCCGCCGTGATTGCCGAGGGCGAGGTGCTGCAACTGACCGCCGCGCAAGACCTGCGCACCAGCGAAGAGATCTATCTCAAGGTGATCCGCGGCAAGACGGCGGCGCTGTTTTCGGCCGCGACCGAGGTGGGCGGCGTGATTGCCGGTGCCCCCGAAGCACAGGTGAAGGCGCTTTTCGCCTATGGCGACGCGCTGGGCATCGCCTTTCAGATCGTCGATGACCTGCTCGATTACGGCGGTTCGGCGGCCGCGATCGGCAAGAACACCGGCGACGATTTCCGCGAGCGGAAACTGACCCTGCCGGTCATCAAGGCGGTGGCGCGGGCCAATGCCGAAGAGCGCGCCTTCTGGAGCCGGGTGATTGAAAAGGGCGATCAGCGCGAAGGTGACCTTGAACAGGCGCTGCGGCTGATGGTGGCGCATGGCACGCTTGAGGCCACCCGCGCCGAGGCCGTCGCCTGGGCCGAAAAGGCACGGGCCGCGCTGGCCGGGCTTGCGCCCCATCCGCTGCGCCAGATGCTGGATGATCTGGCCGATTACGTCGTCGCGCGGATCCGTTAAGCCGCTGTCTGCTAGCCCTTTTCCGGGCGCAGCAGGATATAGGTTTCGCTGC
>CAZPWV010000034.1:4109-10361 GCA_964590825.1 uncultured Rhodobacter sp.
TGAATTGCCTCACTTTCCTGCTTGGCAATTGCAACGGCATTGGACCAGTCATTGAACTTGACAACGACATCACGTGGCCACAGGGCTGCTTTCTGAAAAGGATAGAGCATGATAGCCGTTGTCTGGCGGACAGGATCAAGAACCCGCCAGCCGGCATCGGTAATTGCGCGCAGAATTTCGGCACGGCGGCTTTTGCCGGTGGGGCAAAGCGGCACCAGCACATGATCGGCGGCCGCAAGGCCGGGCGTGCCCGCGTAATACCAGGGGGCCGCCCCCGGCACCGGCCGGAAATCGCCGTAAAGCCAGAGCGCGGAGAACAGATCCGCCGCCAGCACCGCCGAACCACCATGACCCGCGGCCTGCAAATCGGCCGCCGCCGTCTCGAACCAGGCATTGTAGCCGGTGGCCAATTCGCAATCGGGCAGCGTCTCGCCATTGAGCAGGGCGGGTTTTTCGGGTTCCCTGCCCGCGCCCCTGGCGGCATAGGCCGCATAGGGCGCCGCCGGGCCATCGCCCGCCACCGTCTGCGTGACCTTGTAGACCCGCGGCGCCTGAACGAAGACGTCGCGCCCCTGCGCGCGGGCGGCAAAGAGCGGAACCGTTGCCTCGGTATCGACAAAGGCATGGCGCAACGGGCTCCAGACCAGATTGACCGCCGGACCGGCCCCCAGCGCCAGCATCGCAGCCCCCACCACCAGAAGCGCCTCGCGCAGACGCCAGCCAAACCCGTTCGTCATCCCCCCCTCGGGGCGCAGCGCCAAGGCGATCAGCGCCGCCAGAACCAGCCATTGCGGATCGTTGCCATAGTTTTGATAGGTGACATAGACAAAGGCCGGCACCAGAACCAGCATCACCAGCCCCTCGGTCAGCGCCTCGGCCTGCCGCAAGAAGATCACCGTTGCCAAGAGCAGCATCGTGCCCGCCACATGACGCGGCGCCGCCAGAATTCCGCCCAGCCCGTCGCCCGGCGCGGCGCGGCTTTCCGAGGCGGCGACCGTGGCCAGATCCTGCACATAGGCCCGCCAGAAATCGCCGCCGAGCATCCCCGTGACCGCGCCCGCCACCGCCAGCCCGGCCAGAACCGCCCAGCCCAGCGCGGCAAGATCGCGCCGCACCAGCAGCGCCAGAACCACCGCCGGGGCGAAGGCCACGAAATAGGTCACCTTGACCAGAGCCATCGCTGCCATCATCAGCCCGATCAGCCCGCCATCCAGACGCGGGCGGCGCTGGCCCGACAGCGGTTCCAGCATCGCCAAAGGCACCGCCACATAGGCAAAGACCCAGGCCCAGCGGTTGTAATGCATCGAAACCGAGATCGCCGCCGTTGCCTCGCCATGCACCAGCGCCAGACACAGGCCGATGGCATAGGCGGCAAAGACCCAGGCCAGCGCCCCCGGCAGCCGCGATTGCCCTGCCCGCAGGATCGGGCCGAACATCACCAGAGCCAGCACCGCCTGCGCGGCAAAGAACGCATGGCCCAGCCCCAGCCCGGCCTTGACGAAAACCGCAATCGGCCACAGCGCCCCGATGCCGATCGGGGTCATGAAATCCCGATGCGGCACCTGCCCCGCCTCGGCCATGCGCAGGACCATATCGGCCAGATGCAGCGTGTCGCCCTCGTGCTGGCTGACGTAAAGCCCCCCGGCCAGAAACGGCGCCAGTGCCAGTGCCAGACCAAAGAGGGCCATCGCCACCGCCAGCGCCTGCACACCCGTTGCCCGTTTTCCGCCCGCCATCGCAGCCTCTCCGCATCTTTTCCCATTTTTGGCCACAATAGCGATGCAACCTGCTGCTGTGAATCCCGCATGGGACAATAACGGCCAAAGGAATGGCCACAGGCCAAGAGCAGGACCCGCCGATGAACATGATTACCCAGAATGTGCTGGCCCCCACCCCGCCCCGGTCGCTTGCCGAAACCGGGCTGAACACGGTGATGATGCGTGACATCCTGCTCAAGACGATGTTCCGCACCAACATGGACACGGTCACCGGCCTGTCAAAGCTGATCTGCCTGCCCATCACGCTGACGCAGGAACTGGTCGATCTGTGCCGCAGCCAGCGGCTGGTCGAGGCCATGGGCACGCTGCACGCCAATTCGGGCGGCGAGATGGGTTATCAACTGGCCGATACGGGCAAGGCGCGGGCGCTCGACGCGCTGGGCCAATCCGAGTATTTCGGTGCCATGCCGGTGCCGCTGTCGATCTACCGCGAACAGATCAAGCGCCAGTCGATCCGCAATATTCAACTGACCCGGCAGCAGATCACCACCGCGATGGGCCATCTGATCCTGCCCCCCGATCTGATCGGCCAATTGGGGCCGGCGGTGTCTTCGGGGCGCTCGATCCTCATGTATGGCCCGCCCGGCAACGGCAAATCCTCGATCTCGAACGGGATCCGCGACGCCATTGGCGACCGCATCTTCATTCCGCGCGCGGTGGAATATGCCGGACAGGTGATCGTCGTTTATGACCCGATCGTTCACACCGCCGCCAGCGAGGATGCCGACGACCCCACCAGCCTGCGCAAGACCGGCAACCGCTTTGATGCCCGTTATGTCTATTGCGACCGGCCCACCGTCATCACCGGCGGTGAACTCTCGCTCGACATGCTCGACCTGACCTATAACGCCACCGCGCGCACCTATACCGCGCCCTTGCAGATGAAGGCCTCGGGGGGGGTGTTCATCGTCGATGACCTTGGACGTCAGGCGGAACCGCCGCAAAAGCTGGTCAACCGCTGGATCGTGCCGCTGGAGGAAAGCCGCGATATTCTGGCGCTGCAATCAGGCGAGAAATTCGAGGTGCCCTTCGACACGCTGGTGATCTTTTCCACCAACTTCCACCCCAACGCCATCTTTGACAAGGCGGCGCTGCGGCGGATCTTTTTCAAGATCAAGATCGACGGGCCAAGCCAGGCCGACTATCTGAAGATCTTTTCGCTGGTGGCGAAGAAACGGCGGATGCCGCTGAACGAACAGGCGCTGCTGCACCTGCTCAAGGTGAAATACCCGGCCATCGACAACGTTTATGCCAATTATCAGCCGGTGTTCCTGATCGACCAGATGATCGCCATCTGCGAGTTCGAAGGCATTCCCTATCAGATGACCCCCGAGCTGATCGACCGCGCCTGGTCGAACATGTTCGTGCGCGAAGAAGAAATCCAGCACTAGGCCGGTCGCGGCCCGGCTTTGTTGCCGGGCACGTTTCGGGGCAGGTTGCGGGGCGCGTCTATTGTGCCGCTTCGGCGGCAATCGCCTCGTCGAACCCCGGTAGCGGCGCCGACACCTCGGCCAGCCCCAGCCCCAGAACCACCCCCAGATGACGGCGCGAGACCGGCACCACGGCGCCATCGCTCATCCACAATGCCACCTTGCCGCGTCCGCGCAGCAGCCCGGAAATGGCGCTGCGGGCAACCCAATGCGACCGGTGAACCTGCAAGCCCTCCACCCCGTCGGTCTCGGCTATCGCATCGGCGAGGCGCAGCAACAGGCTGTCCATCCCGGCCTCGGTGACCACATCAACATAATGGTTGCGCATCTGCAGCCGCACCAGCGGCGCCCGCACCAAAGGGTCGAGCCGTGCCTCGATCCGCGCCTCGAGCCGCGCCGGTGGCAGGCCGGACGGCGCCAGAGCCACAACCACGGCGCCCTGCGGGGCCGTCGCGTCCGGTTCGGTTTGCCCTGTTGCCGGCCCAGCCCGCCTCGTGCCCGCCCTCGGCGCGGCACCCGCCGCCAATGCGTGGCGCAGCGACGTCACCGCCATCGACACGATATAGACATAGGCCGCAACCTCGGGCCAGTGCGGGGTATATTGCCCGGCATCGGCCAGCAGATGCGCCATCGCCAGACAGAGCGGCGTCAGCACCAGCGTGGCCAGAACGGCAAGGGCGGGGGCCTCGATCGGGTAACGCTTCCAGCCGAAATAGTCGCGCACCAGAACCCGCAGCGCCGCGCCGATCAGGATGCTTCCCCCCACCACGACCGGCCAGAACAGCATCCGCCCCGGCAGGGTCAACTGCTCACTGCCAAAGGGTGCGGCAACCACGCCAAAAACCGACGTGACAGCCCAAGCCACCGGGACAACCGGCAAAAACACTGCTTTTCTATATGCCTGCGCGAAATCGGACGCCTGCGCAAAGGAGATCATGGCCCCTCTGCCCCACTGTTACCCACACCTGATTTCTTGCTACAACCAGTCGCGCCGCCTTGCAACCGGCAAGCCGCTGCACGGCGGCGTTGACGCTAACGCCGCCCCGCCTCAGGCCGTCAGCCCCTCGGGCTCGGGCAGGCCGTGGCTGCGGCAACAGGCGGTCAGCGTATTGGCGAGCAGGCAGGCAATGGTCATCGGCCCGACACCGCCAGGCACCGGGGTGATGGCGCCCGCCACCTGCACGGCCGAGGCAAAATCCACATCGCCCACAAGTTTCGTCTTGCCGTCCCGCGCGATGCGGTTGATGCCCACGTCAATCACCGTGGCGCCCGGCTTGATCCAATCGCCCGCAATCATCTCGGGGCGGCCCACCGCCGCCACCAGAATATCGGCCGCGCGGCACACGGCCCCCAGGTCTTTCGTGCGCGAATGCGCAATCGTCACCGTGCAGCTATCGCCCAGCAGCAGTTGCGCCATCGGCTTGCCAACGATGTTCGATCGCCCCACCACCACGGCATTAAGCCCGGCGAGACTGCCCAGATGGTCGCGCAGCATCATCAGGCACCCAAGCGGCGTGCAGGGCACCATGGCCTTTTGCCCGGTGCCCAGAAGACCGACATTGGAAATGTGAAACCCGTCCACATCCTTGGCCGGATCGATCGCATTGATGACCAGATCGGCGTTGAGATGTTTGGGCAGCGGCAGTTGCACCAAAATGCCATGCACGGCGGGGTCGGCATTGAGCCGCGCAATCAGCGCCAGCAGATCGGCCTCGGAGGTGTCGGGGGAAAGCTTGTGTTCGAACGACGCCATCCCCGCCTCGCGGGTCTGGATGCCCTTGTTCTTCACATAAACCTGGCTGGCCGGATCCTCGCCCACCAGCACCACCGCAAGCCCCGGCGTGATGCCATGTTCCTCGGCCAGCCGCGCCACATGCGCCCCAACCTGCGCGCGGACCTCTGCCGCAAAAGCCTTGCCGTCGATGATGGTGGCGCTCATGCCCCGTCTCCCTTGCCCAAAACCTGCTCTTCGCGGGCAATCGACCATTCGATCAATTGCCGCCAGAGCGTCTCGATCAGTTCGGGGTCCAGGCCCCGCCCCTGCGCCGCGCTGCGCACATTGGCCACCACCGCTTCCACCCGCGGGGTGATGCGTGCCGGCATCCCCTCGCCCGGTTTGAGTTCGCTGGCGCGGTCGATCAGCCGCGCCCGCTCGGCCAGCATGGAAACGATGCGCCGGTCATGCGCGTCGATCTCGGCGCGCAGTTCCGCCATGGTGGCGATTTCGGAAGGCTCTCTCATCGGCAAATCCCGGATTGACGCGCCTTCGTATCGCACCTTGTCGGGCGCTTCTCAACCCCGGCTCAGAACAACCCCTCGATCTCGCCGGCCGCATTGAGCCGGATATTCTCTGCCGCCGGGTGGCTGGGCAGGCCGGGCATGGTCATGATTTCCCCGCAAATCACCACCACAAAGCCCGCCCCCGCACTCAGCCGCACCTCGCGGACCGGCACGGTGTGGCCTGTTGGCGCACCACGCAGGTTCGGGTCGGTGCTGAACGAATATTGCGTCTTCGCCATGCAGATCGGCAGATGGCCATAGCCCGCCGCCTCCCAGGCGCGCAGTTGCTCGCGGATCGACTTGTCGGCAATCACCTCGCCGGCGTGATAGATGCGCTTGGCGATGGTGTCGATCTTGTCCCAAAGGCTCATCTCGTCGGGGTAGAGCGGGGCAAAATGGCTCTCGCGCTCGGTCAGCGCCACCACCTTCTCGGCCAGCTCCACCGCCCCCTTGCCGCCCTCGGCCCAGTGCTTGCACACCACCGCCTCGCAGCCCTGCTTGGTCACATAGTCTTTCACCGCGGCAATTTCGGCCTCGGTATCACTGACGAAATGGTTGATCGCCACCACCACCGGCACGCCGAAACCTTTGGTATTGGCGATGTGGCGGCCCAGATTGGGGCAACCCTTGAGCACCGCAGGCACGTTTTCGGCGCCAAGATCGGCCTTGGCCACGCCGCCGTTCATCTTCATCGCCCGCACCGTGGCCACGATCACCGCCGCCGAAGGCGTCAGTTCCGCCTTGCGGCACTTGATATCAAAGAA
>CAZPWV010000034.1:10371-10716 GCA_964590825.1 uncultured Rhodobacter sp.
TGTGTCGAAATCACCGAGTTGCAGCCATGGGCGATATTGGCGAAGGGTCCGCCATGCACGAAGGCGGGCGTATGTTCCAGCGTCTGCACCAGATTGGGCTGCATCGCCTCTTTCAGCAGCACCACCATGGCGCCATCGGCACCGATTTCGGCACAGGTGATCGGCGTCTTGTCACGCCGGTAGGCCACCACGATCCGCCCCAGCCGGTCTTGCAATTCCTCAAGCGAGCGGCTCAGGCACAGGCAGGCCATCACCTCGGAGGCCACGGTGAAGTCAAACCCGGTTTGCCGCGGAAAGCCGTTCGACACCCCGCCAAGGCTCACCACGATGTCGCGCAGCGCCCGG
>CAZPWV010000034.1:10748-12755 GCA_964590825.1 uncultured Rhodobacter sp.
AAATCGCCGGTGAAATGCAGGTTCATCTCTTCCATCGGCACGATCTGCGCATAGCCGCCCCCCGCGGCACCGCCCTTCATGCCGAAGTTCGGGCCAAGGCTGGCCTCGCGGATGCAGATCGCCGCACGCTTGCCGATATGGCTCAGCGCATCGCCCAGGCCCACGGTGGTGGTGGTCTTGCCCTCGCCTGCGGGGGTCGGATTGATCGCCGTCACCAAAATGAGCTTGCCCGGCTTGCGCCCCTCAAGCCCCCGGAGAAAGGCGGCATCGACCTTGGCCTTGTCGCGGCCATAGGGAATGAGCGCCTCTTCGGGAATGCCAAGCTTCGCCCCGATCTCGGGAATGGGGCGTTTATGGGCGGCACGGGCAATCTCGATATCGGTTTTCATCAGGGGTCCTCCTTGGCCGGCAGCCTAGCGCCACAGCCTTGCCCAAAAACGCATCGGAAACGACATTCGGCGTCTGAAACCGCCTTAGCCGCGCAACTCGGACATAGGCTCCCAGCCGCGCTGGTCGGGAATGTGCAGACGCAGGCTTTGCCCAGGCTCCAGCACGCCGGGCCGCTCGACCCAGGCCACCACGCCACGCCGTCCCTGCGCGGCGGGTTTGTACCGCGCCCCGGCACCGGGGTGAAAATGTTCGATCACCTTGCCCGGCAGCACGCAGGCGCGGTTTTCCATGTCGATCACCAAAGTCGCGCCATCGGGGCCCTGCAGCCGCGCGGAGGGCGGAAGATGGCTCAGATCGGGCAGGCCGCGCAGCACGATATTGGCCCCCACCCATTCGGGCGCCAGCCGTGGCAGATGCATGGCAAAGGCGGTTTCGGCAAGCTGCTCGTCCGAGAGAATGCTGATCTGACGGGTATTGGCAATTTCGGTGCCGCGGCTGTGCTGTTCGGTCACCCGCGAACAGCTTTGCCGTGTGCGCCCCGAATGCGCCTCGCCCTCGGCACCGTCAAAGCCCAGCACCAGCCGCTCGACCGGGCAGGAGGCCAGCCCGGCCCCCGGCAGGACCAGCCCCAGAAAGACGATCTCACCGGCAAAATGCGTGGCACGCAGCGCGGGCATCAGCTCACCTTCAGCACTAGAAACAACCGCCGGAACGGGAACAGCACCGTGCCATCGGTCTCGGCCGGATAGGCTGCGGCCAGCGCCGCCTCGTATCGGGTTCCGAAAGCGGCCATCTCGTCGGCCTCGAGCTTGTCGGCAAAGGGCCGCATCGCGGTTGATTCGGTAAAGCGGCGCACCGGGTGGCCCGCCGCCACCGGGGCGAGCCGCTGCACATAATCACTCGTCCAGACATCGGCCACGCCCAGCGGCGCCAGCATCCGGGCATAGTCGAGCGCGGTGGCAACGGGCGGCGCCCAGCCCGAAAAATCGAACCGGTCGGGAAACATCTCGACCGCGAAATCACGCAGGAAACGATGCGACGGGGCGCCCCATTGCATCGGCATCTGCACCGCCAACACCCCGCCGGACGGCAACAGCCCGGCCAGACGCGGCAAGAGCGTGGCATGGCCCGGCAGCCATTGCAGCACCGCGTTGGAAAAGATCAGCGCCGGCGGCTTGGCGGGTTCCCAGGTGGCGATATCGGCCAGATCACAGCGCCGATAGGCCCCGGTGGCCGCCGCCTGCCGCAGCATCGCGGGCGAGGCATCAACCCCCACCAGCTTGCGGCTTTGAAACCGTTGCGCCAGTGCCGGCCCCGCCGCCCCGGCGCCACAGCCAAGGTCGATCACCTTGCCCGAGGGCAGGTCCGGCACCCGCGCCAACAGGTCGAGGGCGGGGCGCAGCCGCAGATCGGCAAAGCGGCCGTAGCTTTCCGGGTTCCAGTCGGCCTGCCGCCCCTTGGGCATCCTTGCCTCCTCAGGCGTTGGGTTCGGGGGCCACGGCCCCGCCCTTGGGCGCGGGTTTCGTCTTGGGCAGCGCCGTCACCGCCGGCAGGCTGCCCGAGGGCGGGGCGGCACCGGCATCATCCCCTCCCAGCGCTTCGCCCGCCATCACCTTG
>CAZPWV010000035.1:0-1219 GCA_964590825.1 uncultured Rhodobacter sp.
TGGCGCTGGCGGTGGTGGCGCAGGCACTGCGCATGATGGCGCCGGAGCTGTGCCCCGACCGGTTCCGCCAGATGCTGGCGGTGGGGACGGGGCTGGTGCTGCTGTGGCTGCCGATGGCGGGGGCGCAGATCGGGGTGATCGCGCTGGCGGCGGCCTGTGGCGCGGGGCTGACGGCGGCGGGGCTGGTGCGGTTTCGCGCCCGGCAGCCAAGCGGTCTTGCCGCGCCCGATGCCGGTTCCGCCCCGGTGCCGCTGCCGCCCCTCGACCGGACGGGGCGCGGGTTGCGGCGGCTTGGGCTGGGGTTGGCGCTGCTCTGTCTCGGGCTGGCCCTGCTGCCGCTGACGCGGCCGTTTCTGGCGGCGGGGGCGCTGGTCTTTGGCGGCGGCCATGTGATCTTGCCGCTCCTGCACGACAGTCTGGGCGGGCAGATCGACGCCGATGCCTTTGTCGCGGGCTATGGGCTGGCGCAGGCGCTGCCCGGCCCGCTTTCGACCTTTGCCACCTATCTGGGGGCGGCGCAAACGGGTCTGGCGGGGGCGATGCTGGCGACGGTGGCGATTTTTGCCCCCGGTTTTGCGCTTTACGCGCTGGTGCTGCCGCTCTGGGCGCGGCTGCGCCATGTTGCGGCGCTGCGCGGAGCGCTGGCGGCGGTGAATGCGGCGGTGGTGGGGCTTTTGGCCAGCGCCTGGCTGAGCCAGCTTGCGCCCCATGCGCTGATCTCGCTGCGGACGCTGGCGCTGGCGGGGCTGCTGCTGGCGCTGGCAGCGCTGGCCCGGTTGCGCCCGCTGGTTCTGGTGGCGCTGGGCGCGGGGCTTGGGGCGGTGCTGCTCTAGCGCTCGGCCCTGCTCTAGCGCTCAATGCGCGGCATTTTCCCAAAGCGCATAGCAGGGCGCA
Source organism: uncultured Rhodobacter sp. (assembly GCA_964590825.1). GTDB lineage: Bacteria > Pseudomonadota > Alphaproteobacteria > Rhodobacterales > Rhodobacteraceae > Rhodobacter. The sequence goes on from CAZPWV010000035.1 coordinate 895, forward strand.
AAGGCGCGTTCATGCGCGGCGCGCAGATCGGGGGCCAGATCAAGCGGCCGGGCGGGCGAGACATTGAGCCGTGGCAGGGAAATTCCGCTGCCGAACCGCTCGGCGAGAAAGGCCAGGATACGGCCCTGCGCCTCGTAGCGGAACAGGTGCCGCACCGGGCAGGAGCCATCGGGCAGGCTTAGGAATTTCGACTGCGCGCCCTCGGGCTCGGCGCCTTCGGCGGGCAGCAGGGCGGCGATGAATTCGTCAAAGCGCATCGTCGCGGTGGAGCGCGCGGTGCCGTTCAGCGCCGGACGGGAGCGGTAGCGGTAGTTCGAGCCGTGCC
>CAZPWV010000035.1:1248-8234 GCA_964590825.1 uncultured Rhodobacter sp.
ATCGCCATCATCTCGTGATCGGCGCGCAGCAGCGGGCGCATCACCCGGGCATAGGTGGCCACGGTCATGTGTTTGACATGCGGCGGATCGCGCATCACGATGCTGGCGCGCTCGGCCAGCGCCGCCTCGATCGCCGTGGTGCCGGTTTTCGGGATCGCAAAGAAAACCAGATTTTCCTTCTGAAACACCATCATGCCCGTAACCCCCGGATTTGGCCGATTATGGCGGCGGGCACGCGGCGGCGCAAGACATCGCTCGGCCCGGCGGCTCTCATCCCGGCAGCGCCGCCACCAGCGCGCTGAAATGCTCGCCGCGCTTTTCGAAATTCGGATATTGGTCGAAACTGGCCGCCGCCGGCGCCAGAAGCACGGTATCACCGGCCTCGGCATCGCGTGCCGCCGCCGCCACCGCGCGCTCCATCGTTTCGCAGATCTCATGCGCGAGCGGGGCCAGTTCCAGCGCAAAATCGCGCCCGGAATGGCCGATGAAATAGGCCTTTCTCACCGCGCCCAGATGCGGGCGCAGCGCCGCCACGCCGCCCTCCTTGCCCATGCCACCAACGATCCAGCGGATATTTGGGAAAGCCGCAAGCGCCTTGGCCGCGCTATCGACATTGGTGGCCTTGCTGTCGTTGACAAAACGCACCCCGGCCTTTTCGGCCACCGTTTGCGACCGGTGCGGCAGGCCGTCAAAGCTGGCAAAGGCCTCCTCGATCGCCTTGGGCGCTAGCCCCAGCGCGCGGCAGGCAGCATAGGCGGCACAGGCATTTTGGTGATTATGCGCACCGGGCAGGCCGCGCACCGCACGCAGATCGATCGAGGCCATCTGCCGACCCTTGCGCCATTCCGACAGGAAACCCTTGCGCGCAAAGACCGACCAGCCGTAATCGCCCAGCTTTTGCCCGGCAGAGACCCGGATCACCCGGTCGTCGCCCGGCCCCATCGCCATCTGATTGGCCAGATAGACCCCCTCGGGCTCGTCGATGCCGATCACCGCGCGGTCTGGCCCGCCCTCGGCGAAAAGGCGCCGCTTGGCGGCAAAATACCCGCCCATTCCGGCGTGGCGGTCCAGATGGTCGGGCGAGAGATTGGTGAAAACGGCAATATCGGGGGTGAGCGCACGGGCCAGATCGGTCTGGTAGCTGGAAAGTTCCAGCACCACCACCTCGCCATCGACCGGCGGATCGAGATCCAGCACCCCGCGGCCGATATTGCCCGCCATCTGCGTGGGCCGGCCGGCGTGCTGCAAGATGTGGTGAATGAGCGCGGTGGTGGTCGATTTGCCGTTCGAGCCGGTGATGCAGACGCTGCGCGGCGCGGTTTCGAAATCGTCCCAGTCGGGTGTGGACCAGGAGCGGAAGAAGAGCCCGATGTCGTTATCGACCGGCACGCCGGCGGCCATGGCGGCGCCAATCACCGGGTTCGGGCGCGGATAAAGATGGGCGATGCCGGGCGAGGTAATCAGCGCGGCAAGCCCCGCCACGGCGCCCGGCCGCGTCAGATCGGTGCAGGCAAAGCCCGCCGCCTCGGCCCGGCCGCGCGCCTCGGGGCTGTCATCCCAGAGCACTGGCTCGGCGCCGCCCGCGGCAAGCGCCGCCGCCGTGGCAAGCCCTGAGCGGCCCAGCCCCAGCACCCCAACCCTTTGCCCGTCATAGCCCTGAACCGGGATCATCGCCGCCGCCTCCTGTTGCCCGCCCGGCAGCCCATGCTGCCGCACCCTCTCGCGGGGGCTTCACACCCCCGCACCCGAACCCTCTCGCGGGGGTTTCACACCCCCGCACCCCCGTGGGATATTTAAGCCAGCTCGAAGAGAAAAGGGGCGTCTTTCGAGCTGGTGCAAATATCCTCGGGGGAAGGCGCGCCCGGCGCGCCGCGGGGGCAGACAGCCCCCGCACGGCCCCCCCAGGGCACATCGGGCTGGGTTCACCGGATCTTCAGCGTGGCCAGGCCGATCAGCGCCAGAATGAGCGAGATGATCCAGAACCGGATGACGATCTGCGGCTCGGCCCAGCCCTTTTTCTCGAAATGGTGGTGGATCGGTGCCATCAGGAACACCCGTTTGCCGGTGCGTTTGAAATAGACCACCTGAATGATGACGCTCAGCGCCTCGACCACGAAGAGCCCGCCGACGATGGCCAGAACCAGCTCGTGCTTGGTGCAGACCGCAATCGCGCCAAGCGCGCCGCCCAGCGCAAGGCTGCCGGTATCGCCCATGAACACCGCCGCCGGCGGGGCGTTATACCACAAGAACCCCAGGCCCCCGCCGATGAGCGCCGAGGTAAAGACGAACAGCTCGCCCGTGCCGGGCACGAAATGCACGCCCAGATATTGGGTGAAGTCGATCCGCCCCACCACATAGGCAATCGCGCCCAGCGTGCCCGCCGCAATCATCACCGGCATGATCGCCAGCCCGTCGAGCCCGTCGGTCAGGTTCACCGCATTGGCCGCGCCGACGATCACCACCATCGCAAAGGGGATGAACAGGAACGACAGGTTGACCAGCACATCCTTGAACACCGGCAGCGCCAGATGATTGGCCAGTGCCGGCGGGTGAAGCCAGGCCGCCGCCGCCCCGGCAATTGCCGCCAGCGCCAGCCCCGCCGCCATCCGCAGCCGCCCCGAAACCCCCTTGGTGTTCTGCTTGGTCACCTTGGCATAGTCATCGGCAAAGCCGATCGCCGCATAGCCATAGGTCACGCCCAGCACGATCCAGACATAGCCGTTGTCGAGCCGCGCCCAGAGCAGCGTCGAAACGGCCAGCGCCGAAAGGATCAGCAGCCCCCCCATGGTCGGCGTTCCGGCCTTGGCAAAATGGCTGGCCGGGCCATCATCGCGGATCGGCTGGCCCTTGCCCTGCTTGCGGCGCAGGATCTCGATCAGCGGGCGGCCAAAGACAAAGCCAAAGATCAGCGCGGTGAAAAACGCCGCCCCCGCGCGGAAGGTGATGTAGCGAAAGAGGTTGAAGACATCGCCCCCGTCCGAAAGGTTGGTCAGCCAATAGAGCATTACTCTTTTCCCCTGAAAACATCCGCGGCGCCCGGTTGTCCGAGTTTTCGCAGCGCGTCAACCACAAGGCTCACCTTCGAGCCTTTCGACCCCTTGACCAGCACCACATCGCCCGCATCGACCAGATGCGGCGCCCGTCCGGCCAGCTCGCGCGCCGTCTCGAACCACTCACCGCGCTGACGCTCGGGGAGTGCGGCGTAAAGCGCCTGCATCCGCGGCCCGGCCAGATGCACGACATCGATCAGCGCCATCGCCGGCGCCGCGGCAAGGGCGGCGTGCAGCGCCGCCTCGTCCGGGCCCAGTTCCAGCATGTCACCCAAAATCGCCACCCGGCGGCCGCGCGCGATCCGCCCGACCCCGTCGCGCGGGCATTGCCCCGCCAGCACCTCGAGCCCCGCCACCATCGAGGCCGGGTTGGCGTTGAATGCGTCGTCGAAAAGATCAAAGCTGAGCGCCTCTTCGACGATGTCCATATAGACGCGTTCACGCCCGCCGCGCCCGGCAGGCGGCACCCACAGCGCCAGATCAAGCGCCGCCAGCGCGGCATCGGCCACCGCCGCGAACAGCGCCAGCACGCCCAGCGCGTTCTCGGCAAAATGGCGGCCGGGGGTCATCACCTTGAAGAGGAAGTCACGCCGCGCATGAACCGCCTGCACGATCGTGGCGTCGCCGGCAATCGTGGCCGCCCGCAGGCGCCAGTCCGAGCCGCGCACCGGGCCAAAGCTGACCAGCCGCGCCCCCGCCCGCCGCGCCGCCGCGCGCAGGATCGGCGTGACCTTGAGCCCGGTGGGCACCACCGCCACCCCGCCCGGCTCCAGCCCGGAAAACACCGCCGCCTTTTCGCGGGCAATTCCCGCAAGCGAGCCGAAAGCCTCCAGATGCGCCGGCGCCACGGTGGTAATCATCGCCGCATGGGGCCGCGCCATGGCGACCAAGGGCGCAATCTCGCCCGGATGGTTCATGCCGATCTCGATCACTGCAAAATCGGCCTCGGGCGGCAGCCGCGCCAGCGTGATCGGCACGCCCCAATGGTTGTTGAAACTGGCCTCGGCGGCATGAACCCGGCCCTGCGCCGAGAGCACCGCGCGCAGCATTTCCTTGCTGGAGGTCTTGCCCACCGAGCCGGTGACCGCAATCACCCGCGCCCGCGAACGTGCCCGCCCGGCCCGGCCCAGATCTTCCAGCGCGGCCTGCACATCGGCCACGATCAGGAGCGGGTCGGCCGCGGTGCAGCCCTCGGGAATGCGGCTGACCAGCGCCGCCGCCGCGCCCTTTTTCAGCGCCTCGGCCACGAAATCATGGCCGTCGCGGGCATCCTTGAGCGCCACGAACATCTCGCCCGGCCGGATCGAGCGGGTGTCGATGGACAGGCCGGTCACGGCAAAGGGGCGGGTGGCGCGTCCGCCGGTGGCGGCGCTGGCATCGTCCGAGGTCCAAAGCAGAGCCATGTCAGATCTTTCCATCGAGGGCAGCCACCGCGATGGAGGCCTGCTCGGCATCGTCAAAGGGGAAAATATCGGTGCCGATGACCTGGCCGCGTTCATGCCCCTTGCCCATGATAAGGAGCGCATCGCCCGGACCCAGCGCATCGACCCCGCGCAAGATCGCCTCGGCGCGGTCACCCACTTCGCTTGCCTCGGGGCCGGCACCGGCCAGAACGGCGGCACGGATCGCGGCCGGGTCTTCGGTGCGGGGGTTGTCATCGGTGACGATCACCGCATCGGCATGGGCCGCCGCCGCCGCGCCCATCAAGGGGCGCTTGCTGCGGTCGCGGTCGCCCCCGGCGCCGACAATCGCCACCAGCCGACCGAGCACATGCGGGCGCAGCGCCGAAAGCGCGGTTTGCACCGCGTCGGGCGTATGCGCGTAATCGACGAAAACCGTGGCGCCATTCGTGCGCGTGGCAGCAAGCTGCATCCGCCCGCGCACGGTGGAGAGTTGCCCCAGCACGGCAAAGACCGCCGCCGGTTCGGCCCCGCAGGCCATCACCAGCGCCGCCGCCGTCAGCACGTTCATCGCCTGAAACCCGCCAATCAGCGGCAGGCGCAGCATCTGCGGCTGGCCCTGCCACAAAAAGCGGATATCCTGCCCCGAAGCGTCAAAACGCTGGCCCTGAAGCTGCAGTTCCACCCCCGGCGCATGGCCAAGCCGGATCACCCGTTGCCCCCGGCCCCGGCACAGCGCCGCCAGCTCCGCCCCTTTCGGGTCGTCGGTATTGATGACCGCCACGCCGTCTTCGGGCAGAATGCGGGCAAACAGCCCGGCCTTGGCGGCGAAATAAGCGTCAAACGTGGCGTGATAATCCAGATGGTCCTGGGTGAAATTGGTGAAGGCGGCGGCCCGCAGCACCACGCCATCAAGCCGGCGCTGATCGAGCCCGTGCGACGAGGCCTCCATCGCGGCATGGCTCACCCCCGCGCGGGCCATTTCGGCCAGCAGCCGGTGCAGCGTCACCGGCTCGGGCGTGGTATGGCTTGAGGGCGCGGCAAAGGCGCCCTCCACCCCGGTGGTGCCGATATTGACCGCCTCAAAGCCCAGAAGCCCCCAGATCATCCGGGTGAAGCTGGCCACCGAAGTCTTGCCGTTGGTGCCGGTCACCGCCACCATGGTGGCGGGTTGCGCGCCGAAAAACAGCGCCGCCGCTCCGGCCAGCGCCAGCCGGGCATCTTCGACCACCACCAGCGCCGGAGCCGCCTGCCCGGCGGGCAGCGCCGCCAGCAGCGCACGGAGGATTTCCTCGCCGGCGCGGTCGGTCAGCACCGCCGCCGCCCCGCGTTCGATCGCGGCGGGCAGATAGCTCGCCCCATGCGCCGCCACACCGGGCAGCGCGGCAAACAGAAAGCCGGGGCGAACCTGCCGGCTATCGACCGCCAGCCCCGAAACCCCGACATCCCCGCCGGTCCGGGCCCGAAGCCCCAATGCGCTGAGTGGCTTTGCCGCGTGGCCCATATCTTGTGTCCTTGTTCCGCGCCCCATACCGCGCCTTGCTTGTTTACCGGGGAAGCCGGGGGGCCGTCAACGCGCGGCTGCGGGGCGCAGCGCGTGCCGCAGGGGGCGCGGCGCAAAATCGGCGCCATCCCGCCCGGTGCACCGGGCAAAGCCCCGCGGACCGGGCAAGACGCGCCCCAAACCGCGGCCGGACCTCGGCCAGTCCGGGGCCAGTCCGGGGCCAGTCCGGGGCCAGTCCGGGGCCAAACCCTTCTGGCCTCCCGGTGCAATGGCGTCTCGCCTCCCGGCTCAGTGGGTTCCCGCCGCCCGGCTCAGTGGGTTCTCGCCGCCCGGCTCAGTGGGTTCCCGCCTCCCGGCTCAGTGGGTTTTCGCCGCCCGGACCAGCGTGATCCCCGCCAGTTCCTCGGGCACCGACTGCGCCGGCCGCAGCCCGAGGATCGGCGCGATGCGGCGGATCACCTCGGCGGCGACGGGCACCGCCGTCCAGCCCGCGGTGCGGCGGGTCTCGGAGGCGGCAAAGGTGACCGGCTCATCAAGGCTCAGCACCAGCACATATTTCGGATCCGACGCCGGAAAGGCCGAGGCGAAAGTGGCGATCACCTTGTCGTCGTAATAGCCGCCACCGGGCTTGACCTTGTCGGCGGTGCCGGTCTTGCCCGCGACCTCGTAGCCCTTCACATCGGCAAAAGAGGCGGTGCCGCGGGTCACCACGGCGCGCATCATCGCCAGCGACCGGGCCGCGGCGGCTTCGCTCAGCACCCGCTCGCCGGGCGGCTGGCTGGCGCGGTGCACCAGCGTCGGGCGCACCTTCAGCCCGCCATTGGCAATGGTCGCATAGGCGGCTGCCAGATGCAGCGGCGAGGCCGCCAGACCATGGCCATAGCCCACCGTCATCGAGGTGATCTCGCCCCATTTCGGCGGCAGGATCGGCCGCCCCGTGGGGGCCTCGGACAGCTCGACCGGGGTCGCCTGCAAAAATCCAAGCCGGTCGAGAAAGGCCTTTTGCCGCTCGCCGCCGATCATCAGCGCCAC
>CAZPWV010000035.1:8247-12487 GCA_964590825.1 uncultured Rhodobacter sp.
AGCCGACGTTCGAGCTTTCGACGATCACATCGGTCACCGAAAGCGCAGGGCCGTAATTGTGGAAATCGCGGATCTTGAAGCGGCCCCAGATCATCGGCGATTTGGTCTCGATCATCGTCGTGGGGTTGACCAGACCCAGATCGAGCGCCTGCGCCACGGCAAAGATCTTGAAGGTGGAGCCGAGTTCGTAAAGCCCCTGCACCGCGCGGTTGAACAGCGGGCTGTCGGAGGCATCGCCCTTGACCGGGGCGGCGGGGCGGTCGTTGGGGTCGAAATCGGGAAACGAGGCCATGGCAACGATTTCCCCCGTCGCCACCTCCATCACCACGGCGGTGGCGCCCTTGGCATTCATCAGCTTCATGCCGCCGGCCAGGATTTCCTCGACCGCCTGCTGCACCGTCAGATCGAGCGACAGGGCCAGCGGCGCGCCATTGTTGGCCGGGTCGCGCAACCAGCCGTCAAAGGCGCGTTCAACCCCGGCGGTGCCGACGATCTCGGCGGAATCGACGTCTTCGGCGCCAAAACGCGCGCCGCCCAGCACATGCGCCGCCAGCCGCCCGTTCGGGTAAAGCCGCATCTCGCGCGGGCCGAACAGCAGCCCCGGATCGCCGATGTCATGCACCAGCTGCATTTGCTCGGGGCTGATCTTTTTCTTGATCCAGACGAATTTGCGCGACCCGGTGAAATCGGCCCGCAGCCGATCGGCATCGAGATCGGGGAAGATCTTCACCAGCTTGTGCACCGTCGCCTCGGGGTCAACCAGAAGCGGCGGCTGGGCGTAAAGCGCATGGGTGACCAGGTTGGTCGCCAGCACCCGCCCGTTGCGGTCGGTGATGTCGGCGCGCTGCGCCAGAATGACCGGGGCGGCGGCGCCCAGACGCGGCTCTTCGGGGGTGGCGGCGGCCAGCATTCCCATCCGCACGCCCACCGCGCAAAAGCACAAAACGAAGATCCCCAAAACGAAGCGCAGCCGCCATTCCGAACGCGCCCGTGCCGTTTCGCGGCCCGCCTCGCCACGGGCGCGGATGTTGTCGCGCTCGATCCGGTCGGGGTTCTCGCCCTTCATCCGCGCATCCAGAATGCGCGCCAGCGGCCTCAGCGGGGTGCGGATGCTCATTGGTTCACCTCTTCGGTCTGCGCAGCGGCGCCAGAGGAAAATTCGCCCGACGGCGGGGCGGAGACGTCGATCGGGGTCACCCCGTCCAGCCCTGCACCCGGCTCTGCCCCCGGTGGCAGCGGATAGGCCACCTGCGCGGCGGTGCCGAATTGCTCGGGCGCCAGCGGCAGCAATTGCAGGTCGGCAAAGTTGAGGTTGACCAGTTCGCGCAGCCGCTCGGGGCGGTTGAGATAGGCCCATTCGGCGCGCAGCACGCTCAGCCCTTCCTGCAGGCTGGCGATCTCGCGGCTCAGGCCGCGCAATTCGGCCTGCCGGTCCTGGGTGCCGTAATTGACATGATAGGCCCAGAAGGCGAGACCCAGAACCGCAAGGGCGACGGAAAGATAGGCAAAGGTCTTCATTTGTGGCGTCCGCTGGGTTTGGGCGCGGCCAGGGCCGGGGCGGGCAGGCCCAGGCTGGCGCGGTCGGGGGCGGCGGCGGGGGCGGAGCTGCGTTGCGCAACGCGCAGGATGGCCGAACGCGCCCGCGGGTTTTCGGCCAGTTCCGCATCGTCGGGGCCGATGCCCTTGCGGGTCACAAGGGTGAAACCGGGGTCGATGGCCGCCGCCTCGGGCGCATAGCGCGAGCCCCCCGCAGCCCGGCCCGACCGTGCCAGAAGAAAGCGCTTCACCACCCGGTCTTCCAGCGAGTGAAAGGTGACGACCGCCAGTTTTCCGCCCGGTTTCAGCACCCGCTCGGCCGCCTCCAGCCCGTCGATCAGTTGGCCGAATTCGTCGTTCACGGCAATACGCAGCGCCTGAAAGCTGCGCGTGGCGGGGTGGCTTTGCCCCGGTTTGGGGCGCGGCAGGCAGCGCTCGATCACCGCCACCAGTTGCCGCGTCGTGGCAAAGGGCGCGGTCTTGCGGGCCTCGGCAATGGCACGGGCGATGCGGCGCGAGGCGCGTTCCTCGCCGTAATGATAAAGAATGTCGGCCAGGTCTTCCTCGCTGGCCTCGTTGACCAGATCGGCCGCGCTTGGCCCCGATTGCGACATCCGCATGTCGAGCGGCCCGTCCTTCATGAAGGAAAAGCCCCGCCCGGCCTGATCGAGCTGCATCGAGGACACGCCAAGGTCGAGCACCACGCCATCGACCCCCTCGGGCGCCAGCGGCGCGGCCAGGCTGTCCAGTTCGGAAAACACGCCCTGTTGCAGCAGCAGACGCCCGGCAAAATCGGCGCGCCAACCCTCGGCCATGGCGAAAACCGCCGGGTCGCGGTCGATGCCGATGACCTTTTGCGCCCCTGCCGCCAAAAGCCCCCGCGCATAGCCTCCGGCGCCGAAGGTGCCATCGACCCAGGTGCCCAAGACAGGCGCGACCGCCTGAAGGAGCGGTCGCAGCAGGACGGGAACATGGGGGGCGGCAGCGGGCGCGGCGGAGGAGGCAGGTTCCATCTCAGCCCCCCGCGGCAAGCAGGCTCAGCGGGTCGAAATCTTCGCCCATGTCGGCCACGAGTTTTTCCAGCCGCGCCTTGTCGGCGGCGGCGAAGGTGGCGGGGTTCCAGATTTCGAAAGTCTCGCCCATGCCGGCAAAATAGGCCTCTGACTCCAGCCCGAAACGCTCGCGCAGCGCGGCAGGCAGCACCAGGCGGCCATCGGTATCGATCTCGGTCGGATGCGCCTTGTTCAGCACCAGCCGTTGCAGCACCGCACGGGCCGGGTCGGAATAGGGCCGGGCGTTGATCGCGGCGGCCAGTTTCTGAAAGCCGCTGTAGGAATGCACCTGGAGCATCTTTTGCGTATCGGCGCCGTAAACGACAACCAGACGCGGGCGCTTGGACACGGCGGCCTCGGGGTCACCCTCTTCGAGTTCACGACGAAACAGCGCCGGGATCGACATGCGCCCCTTGCCGTCCACCTTGAAGGTGTATTCGCCGATGAACATGCCCGCCAAGGCAGTTACTCCTGTCCCTTCCCCCTCGGTTGTCCGGATCCTGATCCCCGGTAAGGAAAACGGCGGATCGGGCTGCTGCCACTGCCCAATCCGCCGCCCTCGTCCCATCACTGGGTTGTCCGACTGCGCGCGCCACCTGGGGGGATGTCTGCTCGCTCGCGCGCCGGATCTCTGGTTCGTGAAGCGGGTGCCTGTATGAAACCCGGTCTTTGTGCCGTGAGGTCTTGGTGCCTCTTGCCCGTCTTCTCGATGGCCTATTCATGGCACGGGAATTGACGGTCCTGCAAGGGAAAATTTGGGAAACGCACAGATTCTTTGCCCATCATCATGTTTGGAAAGCGGCGCAGACTCAAGGTCTTGTAGGAAATTCGTCACAATCTGGCGCAAACCTAGCGGGACAAAGCCAGAGAACCCACTAGATTTAGTGGCGTCAGGTGGCGAAGCTATGCGCAAATAAAAGTGGGGCACTTTCCCACCGACCGCCACAAACGAGCCGCGAAACCGGGCGGACGCGGCCCGAACCGCCGAAATCACGGCGCAACACGCGCAGGTGATTCGGCGTGAGCGGTCAGGTCTTGGGTGTTTCCCGCAAAATCCCACCCCTTCGCGGCGGCCGTTTGGCAAACCGCTCGCCGCCCCGCGGCGGGAGCCTCCGGCGGGGATATTTCGTCACTTTGGAACCGGCAGCAGAACGGCGGCCCCCTGGACCGCCGCCATGCCGTGACGATGCGATGAAGGCCGAGGGGCGCGGCTCAGGCGCCGCCTTCGGCCTCAGGCGACGCCGGCGGCGATCAGTTTTTGCGCCAGCCCCGCATAGGCATCGGCGGCCGCGCCCTGCCCCGCCGCCACCGGCGTGCCGGCATCGCCCGCCAGCCGCACCGCAAGATCGAGCGGCAGCGCGCCAAGGAAGGGCAGGCCAAGCCGCGCCGCCTCGGCCTCGACCCCGCCATGGCCGAACAGATGCGCCTCGTGGCCGCAATTGGGGCAGACATAGGTCGACATGTTCTCGATCAGGCCCAGCACCGGCGTGCCAAGGCGGCGGAACATGTCGATCGCCTTGCGCGCATCCAGCAGCGCCACATCCTGTGGGGTCGAAACGATGATCGCCCCATCCAGCCGCGTCTTCTGGCACAGCGTCAGCTGCACATCGCCCGTGCCCGGCGGCAGGTCGATGATCAGCACATCCAGCGGG
>CAZPWV010000036.1:0-972 GCA_964590825.1 uncultured Rhodobacter sp.
TGCCGATGATGTCGCCCGCCCAGGCCTCTTCGGCCAGTTCGCGGTCGGCGGCCAGAAACAGCACCGGGTTCGTCACCGCCATCGGCTTGCCCGTGCGCACATGGGTCAGCTTCATGCCGCGCTCGAAATGGCCACTGGCCAGACGCACGAAGGCCACGCGGTCGCGGTGCTTGGGGTCCATATTGGCCTGCACCTTGAAAACAAAGCCCGTCACCGGCGTTTCATGGGCATGAATCGCCCGCTCGGCGGCCTTTTGCGGCTGCGGCTCGGGGCCAAACTCGCCCATGCCGTCCATCAGCTCCTTCACACCGAAGCTGTTGATGGCCGAGCCGAACCAGATCGGCGTCATATGGCCTTCGAGGAAAGACTGGCGGTTGAAAGCGGGCAAAAGCTCACGCGCCATTTCAAGCTCTTCGCGCAGCTTGGCCAACAGCTCGGGCGGGATGTGACGCTCCAGCTCCGGGTCGCTCAACCCGTTGATCTGAATGCTTTCCGCCACCCGGTTGCGGTCGGCGCGGTCCATCAGTTCAAGCCGGTCATGGACGATGTCATAGCAGCCCAGAAACTCGCGCCCCATGCCGATGGGCCAGCTTGCCGGGGCCACGTCAATGGCCAGGTTTTCCTGAATCTCGTCAATGATTTCAAAGGTATCGCGGCTTTCGCGGTCCATCTTGTTACAGAAGGTCAAGATCGGCAGATCACGCAGCCGGCAGACCTCGAACAGCTTGCGGGTCTGGCTTTCCACGCCCTTCGCGCCGTCAATCACCATGATCGCGGCATCGACGGCGGTGAGCGTGCGGTAGGTGTCTTCGGAAAAGTCGCTGTGGCCGGGCGTGTCGACGAGGTTGAAGCGGTACTGGCGGAAATCGAAGCTCATCGCCGAGGCGGAAACCGAAATGCCCCGCTCTTGTTCAAGCTTCATGAAGTCCGACCGCGTGCGCCGCGCCTCGCCCTTGGCGCGCACCTGACCGG
>CAZPWV010000036.1:982-4914 GCA_964590825.1 uncultured Rhodobacter sp.
AGCGTGGTCTTGCCGGCGTCGGGGTGCGAGATGATCGCAAAAGTCCGGCGCCTGAGAATTTCAGGGGGGGCGATTTCGGGCGGAAGGGCGGCGGCATGGGTCATGAGGGGCGTTTAGCCGAAGGGCGGGGGGCGGGCAAGCGGGATGGGGATGCGGTGAGCCTCTCCGCGAACTTTACAATGCGGGAAGAACCGAACGAAGATTGTCATGAAGATGCTTCCGTCATAATGTTAGGGACGGTGATGTAGCCCGAGTAGGGTGCGTGTTCACACGCACCATTGCCCTCATGTGGTGCGTGCAAGCACGCACCCTACGGGCTATCACTTACTTTTACAGTCTGGGCAGGTTATGCGCTTTTTCTGAATACCAGAATAGCCACAGGCCGGGCACTCCTCGGAACCGAGTTCCCTAGCCTTGCCTTTGCAACGAGGGCACGGAGTGGGTTCGAGTTCCCAAAACCCGTCCCCTCCGCACATTGGGCAATGTCTGCGTTTTGTCATGGGGCAAGATTACACTCAACGCCAAATGCCGGATACCCGTGAGAGAAAAAATAACTCGCAGGGTTTCGGCAAGCCTTTGTCCCGTTTCCCAATGAACCTGATCGCCCCCGTAGGGTGCGTGTTCACACGCACCATTGCCCTCATATGGTGCGTGCAAGCACGCACCCTACGGGGGCCGCGCCCGAAACGCGGGCTAACCAACCGTTAACCTTGTTTTGCCAAGCTGGCGGCATGTCAGACTATCGCCGCCCTTCTGTTCCCGGTGCCCGCATCTTCTTTACCGTCGCCCTGGCGGATCGGCAAAGCGATGCGCTCTTGCGGCATCTGCCGCTCTTGCAAAAGGCGGTGCGCGAGACGGCGGCCGAACGTCCGTTCAGCCTGGCCGAATGGGTTGTTCTGCCCAACCATCTGCATTGCCTCTGGACCCTGCCCGAGGGCGATGCCGACTATCCAACCCGGTGGCGGCTGATCAAGGCGCGGTTTTCCCGCCAACTGCCGGTGGGGCGGTTGCGCCCGTCGCATCTGGCGCGGCAGGAACGCGGCATCTGGCAGCGCCGTTACTGGGAGCATCACATCCGCGACGCGGCCGACTGGCAGGCGCATCGGCGCTATTGCTGGTTCAACCCGGTCAAGCACGGGCTTGTCGCGCGGCCCGAGGATTGGCCCCATTCCTCCATTCACCGCGCAATGGCGCAGGGCGCCTATCAGCCCGAAACCCCCGGCCAATACATGATTGCGCCCCCGTAGGGTGCGTGTTCATTCGCACCATTGCCCCCATATGGTGCGTGCAAGCACGCACCCTACGGTTGCCACTGCATCCCCCCTCACTCCCGCTTCTTGAACAGCGCCCCCCGGCCGAGCTTGTCGAGCAATTCGCGCCCGGCCTCGGTACCGAAATGCGGGGTGTGGTTCAGGTCGGGCAGGCGGGCCCTGATTTCGGCGGTCAGCTCCTCGGGCATCAGGCTCAGCGTGGCCTCGCTTACCTGCAGGCTTTCGACCGGAATCCCCTCGGCATAGACGATTTCATGGTGGTCAAAGACCAGCGCATAATAATCCACATAGCCGCCCTCGCGGCGCCAGACATGTTCGCCGTCGATCAGATGCTTGGCCTGCACCAGAATTTCCGCCGTATCGCCGATGCGCTTTTCGCCGCGCCGGTAGAGAAACACCCGGTGATGCGGCGCCACGACCAGATCGGCCTCGTTGCCCAGCGTGCCCGCCGAAATCACCACAGGGGCAAAGGAGCCCAGCGCCCGCAGCGTGGTTTTGGCGACGAGCCGTACCGGCTGGGGGCCGTTGTCGCGCGTCAGCACCCGGTCCCCCTGGGCGAGCGTCTCGATCGGGCGCTGCGCACCGCCGGCCATGGTAATCAGCGTGCCGGTGGTAAAGGCGATGCAGACCAGATCCGAGAGCCGCACCGCGCCGGGGTCTTCATGCGCCTCGATCAGCGTGTAATCGATGCGTGGCGCGATGGGCGAGAGCGGCAGGGCATAAAGCGACTGCGATTCCTCGTGCCGGATCAACAAGATATCGACGGTGTCGCCTTCGGGGGTAATCATCACATGGCGGGCGATCAGTGCGATCCGCTCGCCCGGCTGGCCAAGCTCGGAGCCTTCGCAGATGCGCTGGCCGCGTGTGGGGTCGGCAGAAATCAGCAACCGGCGCGGCTTGGCCTCGCGGTCAAGCTGATAGACATCGCCCGGTTCGCACAGGCTGGCCAGATCAAGCCCGTCGCCCTGATTGGCGCCCGATGTGACCCAGATCAGATCGGCATCAAAAACATGGACAGCCTGCGGCGGTAGCGGCTTGGACGTCGTCATGAGGGTTCCAGAATGCTGGGTCTGCGGAGGAGTATGGTTCGATCTGTTTCAAATCCGGTTAATCAGGCCTCTCCCTTACGTCAAGTGGGCAAAGCGCCTTTGCATTCCCCGCTGCGGCCCTTGCTTTGGCCCTTGCTTCGGCCTGGGCTGGGCCGGCAGGCCCTTGCCGCGGGCGGTGGCTGTGCTAGCTGCGGGACAAGGCAGGAAGACAGCCGCAACGGAGGACTGGCATGGATCTGGGCATCAGGGGAAAACGCGCGCTGGTTTGCGCCGGATCAAAGGGCCTGGGGCGCGGCTGCGCCGAGGCGCTGGCCGGGGCGGGGGTGGAGATCGTGCTCAACGCGCGCGGCGCCCCGCAACTTGACGCCACCGCGCAAGACATCGCCGTGACCCATGGCGTGAAAGTCACCCCGGTGGCGGCCGATATCACCACCCCCGAAGGCCGGGCCAAAGTGCTCGCCGCCGCCGGCACGGTAGATATTCTGGTCACCAATGCCGGCGGCCCGCCCCCCGGCCATTGGAGCGACTGGCAGCACGATGATTTCCTTGCCGCGATCGAGGCCAACATGCTGGCGCCCATCGCGCTGATGCAGGCGGTCTTGCCGGGAATGATGGGGCGCGGTTGGGGCCGGGTGGTCAATATCACCTCGGCGGCGGTGCGGGCACCGATTGCGCAACTGGGGCTGTCGAATACCGCACGCGCGGGGCTGACGGGCTTTGTTGCCGGCACGGCGCGGCAGGTGGCGCCCTCGGGCGTGTGCATCAATAACCTGCTGCCGGGGGTTCATGCCACCGACCGGGTCCAGGCGCTTGACGGGCCGGTGGCGGCGGCCGAGGGGATCACCCTGGCCGAAGCCTCGGCGCGGCGCATGGCCACCATCCCGGCACGGCGCTACGGCAGCGCCGCCGAGTTCGGCGCGGTTGCCGCCTTTTTGTGCTCGGTCCATGCGGGGTTCATTGTCGGGCAAAACATCCTTGTGGATGGCGGCGCGGCCAATCAGACCCTCTAGGGCAGACCCTCTAGGGCAGACCCTCTAGGGGCAAACGCTCGCGGGGGCCTTGCCCCCCGGCGCTGCCGCGCCGCCCTCCAAGGTATCTGGGGCAAGAGGAAAGGGCTGGTGAGTCTGCCCGGCTTTCATCTTGCCAAAAATACCTCGGGGAAGCCCGGAACGGGCGGGGGGGGAAGCCCGGTAACGGGCGGGGGCAGCGCCCCGCAGTGCCCCCCTGTGCGGGCTCAGCCCTCCAGCCGGCCCTTGCGTCCGCCGCGGCGCTGGCTCAGGCGGGGGGCGCGGGCGGGCAGATCGGCCATGATGGCGCGGCGTTCCTCGGGGCTCAGCCGCGACCAGGCCCCGATTTCGGCCAGGCTGCGCAAACAGCCGACGCAGATCTTTTCCACCGGATGAATGGCGCAGAGCTTCACGCAGGGGCTTTCGATTTCCGCCCGTTGCCAGATCGCATCGCTTTCCTGCCGCGTGTTTTCGGCCATTTTACCCCCGCGCCAGATGGCTGAGCCGGTCCAGCGCCCCTTGCAGGATAAACCCCGCCGCCACATGGTCGATGAGTTCGGCGCGACGCTTGCGCGACAAATCCGCCTCCAGCATGGCGCGTTCGG
>CAZPWV010000036.1:4924-12436 GCA_964590825.1 uncultured Rhodobacter sp.
CGGCAGGGGGGTGAGCCGCTCAAGGTTGCGCGCAAAGGCCCGGGTCGATTGCGCCCGCGGCCCTTCGGAGCCGTCCATGTTGATCGGCAGGCCCAGCACCAGCCCCGCCACCTCGCGCTCGGCGACAAGCTTGAGAAGCTCGGCCGCATCAAGGCTGAATTTCTCGCGCCGGATCGTGCGCAGCGGTGTGGCCACGCCGCGCAGCCGGTCCGAGACCGCCACGCCCAGCGTTTTCGTGCCAAGGTCAAGCCCCGCCAGCGCGCCCATCGCAGGCAGCGCGGCGGCGAGGTCTTCGATTTGCGCGCAGATCACGGGGCCAGCCCGGCGGCCTGCGCCGTGGCATCCAGCGCGGCCTGCGCCTGCGGGGTATCGGCAAAGGCCGCTTTCGCCTTGGCCAGCACCTCGCGGGCGGTATCGGCCTTGCCCAGGGTGGCAAGCGAGCTGATCGCACGGGCCCATTCCTCGGGGCTGCCGCCCTCGGTGGTCAGCCGTTCGACCAGACCGTTCACCATGCCCTCGATCATCGCCTGCTGGTCCTCGGGGGCCATTTCGGCGGCATCGCGCATCTGCTCGGCACTGGGACCGGGCAGCGGGGCGGCGCCGGTTCCGGCCGGTTCGGCGGGGGCCGCAGATTCGGGGGCCGCAGATTCGGGGGCCACAGATTCGGGCGGCGGAGCGGGTTCGCCCAGCGGCACCTGCGCCGCCGCTTCGATCCCGGCCAGATCCTCGGGGCGGTCGGCAAATTTGCCCCGCGCCTCGGCCAGCACCGCTTCGGATCGCGGCCCCTCGCCCAGCATCCGCAGCGAGGAGATCAGCTTGGCCCAGTCGGCTCCGGTGCCGCCCTCGTTGGCCAGCCGCGCGTTGAGTTGCTCGACCATGCCGCGGATCATCGCGGCGCGGTCCTCGGGGGTCATCTCGGCGGCGGCGGCGATATCGGCTTCGCTCGGGCCACCGCCGGCGGGCATCGGCGGGGAATAGTTTTCCTCGCCCGCAAGCCAGGCCAGGGCCTCGATGTTTTCGGCAATCACCGGCACCCAGGGCGCATCGGGCGAGGATTGGCGCAGCAGCGCATCCCACATCCGAAAGGCGCGGTCGGGGCGCTGGTTCTGCCCCATCATCAGCCCCAGATAGTAAAGTGCCAGCCCGTTGCCACGGTCCTTTTCCATCGCCGTGGCCAGCGCCGCCTCGGCCTCGGGGGTCACCAGGCCGCCCGCCGCAACGGTCATGAATTCGCCCAGCCGGGCGTAATCTTCGGCAGTGGCGGCCTCGCCCTTGAGCGCGATCAACCGACGCTGGGTTTCCCATCCGGCGCGGAAATTGCCGGTGTTCATCTCGTTGGTGGCCAAAAGCTCCAGCCCGCGCAGGTCGTTGGGCCGGTCGGCCACGGCCTTGCGCAGCCGCTCCATCAATTCGGTGAATTGCGGGTCGATTTCGGGCATCGGGCCGCGCGCGGCCACGGCGGCCTGTTCGGCCTCGTCCTGCTTCGGGCGGCTGTCATAAAGCGCATCGGCCTCGGCCAGGCGCAGTTTCAGCGGCCGGTCGGGCAGGCCGGCGGCGCCCAGTTGCTGATAAAGGGCAAAGGCCCCGCCCAGCACCGCCAGAACCACCCCGGCCATCACCACGCTGGCCGCGCGCGGCGCGGCGCCCGTGCCCTGCGGCGCCTGCGCGGCGCGGTCGGCCTCGAGCATCCGGCGCGAGATTTCCAGCCGCGTCCGGTCCGCCTCTTCGGGGGCGATCACCCCGCGCTGGCGGTCTTTTTCCAGGTCGGCCAACTGGTCGCGATAGACCTGCACATCATAGGCGGCGGCGGGGGTTGCGGCGGCGTGGCGGCGCAGCAGCGCCAGCATGAACAGCAGCGCAATCACGGCCACAAGCGCGCTTGTCAGTATCCAAAACAGCATGGCGTCTCCTATCCTTGCCTTCCCATACGGTTTTTGTGCGGCTCTCGAAAGAGACAAGCGCGTGATCGCGCCGCCCTGTCGCACCCCCGCCCCCCCCCTCTGGCCCAAGTGCCCCCCCGCGCAGCCCGGTTGCGGGCGGGCCAGATGTCGCTTTTTTCCCTCCAATGCCGCTTGGGGGTGGCTTTCCGCCCCCTTGCGGGTCCATCAAGGTGCAAAGGCCCGGTGGCGAAGACTCGTCGCCCCGCCGCCCCAGCCAGTGCAAGAGAGGGCCGATGAGACGCTATTCGATGTTCGCCGTTGCGCGCGAGGCGCTGCGTTTTCATGCCGGATGGGAAAAGGCGTGGCGCTCGCCCGAGCCGAAGAAACACTACGATGTGATCGTGGTGGGCGCGGGCGGCCACGGGCTGGCCACCGCCTATTATCTGGGCAAGGTGCATGGCATCCGCAATGTGGCGGTGATCGAAAAGGGCTGGCTGGGCGGCGGCAACACCGGGCGCAACACCACGATCATCCGCTCGAATTACCTGCAAGACCCTTCGGCGGCAATTTATGAAAAGGCCCGCTCGCTCTTCGAGGGCCTCAGCCAGGATCTGAACTACAACGTCATGTTTAGCCCGCGCGGCCTTTTGATGCTGGCGCAAAGCGAACATGAGATGCGCGGCTACAAGCGCACGGTTTACGCCAACAACCTGCAAGGGGTCGAAACCCGATGGATCACGCCGGGCGAGGTGAAGGAGCTGGTGCCGATCCTCAATATTGATGGCCCCCGCTACCCGGTGCTGGGCGCGCTTTACCAGGAACGCGGCGGCACCGCGCGCCACGATGCCGTGGCCTGGGGCTATGCGCGGGCGTGCTCAAACATGGGCATGGACATCCTCCAGCAATGCGAAGTGACCGGCGTGCGCACCGAGGCCGGCCGCGTCGTGGGCATTGACACCACCAGGGGCGCGATTGGCTGCACGAAACTCGCCATGGTGGTGGCGGGGCATTCGAGCGTTCTGGCCGAAATGGCGGGCTTCCGGCTGCCGATTGAAAGCATGGCGCTGCAGGCCTGGGTCTCGGAACCGATCAAGCCGGTGATCGATGTGGTGGTCATGGCCAACATCGTGCACGGCTACATGAGCCAGTCCGACAAGGGCGAACTGGTGATTGGCGGCGGCACCGACGGGTTCAACAATTACACCCAGCGCGGAAGCTGGCACCATGTGGAAGAAACCGTCCGCGCGCTGATCGAAACCTTCCCGGTGATCTCGCGGCTCAAGATGCTGCGGCAATGGGGCGGCATCGTCGACATGACGGGCGACCGCTCGCCGATCCTCTCGAAAACCCCGGTTGAAGGGATTTTCGTCAACTGCGGCTGGGGCACGGGCGGCTTCAAGGCCATCCCCGGCTCGGGCTTTGCCATGGCCGAACTGGTGGCAAAGGGCTACTCCCCCTTGGCCGCCGAATTCAGCCTCAACCGCTTCCGCGAGGGGCAGTTCATCGACGAATCCGTCGCGGCGGGGGTGGCGCATTGATGGCCCCGCTTGCCGCAACCGAGGCGCTGACACTGGTCTATCTGGACAGCGGCATGGTGCTCAGCCGCCGCCCCTTCGCCGACTGGCGCGCGGTGCAGGACCATTTCCCAAACTACAAGACCAGCCTCGCCCCCGAGGCGGCGGGCCATCTGGTCGATCACCTGACTGACGAATACCCCGAGATGACCGAGGAAACCGGCTGCGGCTGGGCCGAGGTGGTGGCGGCCTTCCTCGCCACGCCGGCGCCCGATCTGGTGCTGTGCGAAAACGGCACATGGCTTTGCCCATGCTGAGCCTCCCCTTCATCTTGCCTCAAATACCTTGCGGGGGTGCGGGGGTGCAAAACCCCCGCCGCCTGCCCAAAGAAAGCCCGCTGACATGCTGACCCTCACCTGCCCCTATTGCGGCCAAACCGTCGAGGAAACCGAGCTTGCCCCCGGCGGCGAGGCGCATCTGACGCGCTTCGGCCCCGGCTCTTCGGATGAAGAGTTCGAGGGCTATATGTTCGCCCGCAAAAACCCCAAGGGCGTGCATTTCGAGCGCTGGCGCCACGCCTACGGCTGCGGCAAGTGGTTTCTGGCCGCGCGCTGCACCGCCACGCTCGAGGTGTTCGGCACCTACCCGGCGCAAAGCGCCGAGCCGCCCGCCGATCTTGTCGCCAAAATCAAAGCCAAACGTCCCGGCTGGGAGGGGTATAAATGAGCACCCGTCTGTCCAAGGGGGGGCGGCTGATCGACCGCGCGAAACCCCTCAGTTTCACCTTCAACGGCCGGCCCCTGCGCGGCTTTGCCGGCGACACGCTCGCCTCGGCGCTTTTGGGCGCGGGGCAGCTGCTTTTGGGCCGCTCGTTCAAATACCACCGCCCGCGCGGGCTGATTGCCTCGGGCGCCGAAGAGCCCAATGCGCTGGTGTCGCTTGGCCGCAATGCGCGCCTTGAGCCCGATCAGCGCGTGACCACCACCGAGCTTTTCGAGGGCGCCGAGGCCACCAGCCAGAACCACTGGCCGAGCCTTGCCTTCGACGTGGGCGAGGTGAACAGCCTTGCCTATCGCTTCCTGCCCGCCGGGTTTTATTACAAGACCTTCATGTTCCCGCGCTTTGCCTGGAAGCATCTGTTCGAGCCGGTGGTGCGTTTTGCTGCGGGCATTGGTGCCGCGCCCCGAGAGGCCGACCCCGACCGTTACGAGCAGGCCTATGGCTATTGCGACGTGCTGGTGGCGGGCGGCGGCGTGGCGGGGCTGGCCGCCGCGCTGGCCGCGGCGAAGGCCGGCAAGCGGGTGATCGTGGCGGAACAGACCGCGCATTGGGGCGGCCGTGCCCCGGTCGATGGCGGCACAATCGACGGGCTCAGCCCTGGGGACTGGGTAAAGAACGCCCTGCAAGCCCTTGAAACCATGGAAAATGTCACGCTGATGCCGCGCACAATGGTGGCCGGTCTGCATGACCATGGCTACGGCATTCTTTATCAGGCTGTGGCCGATCATACGCCGGGCGATGGCCGCCCGCGCCACCGGCTCTGGCGCATCCGCGCGGGCCAAACCGTGGTGGCCACCGGCGCCATCGAGCGCCCGCTGGCTTTCGCCGGCAACGATGTGCCCGGTGTCATGCTCGCCTCGGCGGTGCGCGACTATCTGGTGAACTGGGCCGTCAGCCCCGGCGACCGGGTGGTGGTGGTGACGAACAACGACGACGCCTATCGCACCGCGCTGGCTGTGCTCGATGCCGGGCTCACCGTGGCGGCGGTGATCGATGCGCGCGAACGGGCCGGGGGCCCGCTGGCCGAGGCCGTCAAGGCGCGCGGCGTGCGCGTGTTTGAGGGGCGCGGCATTGCGAAAGTGCTGGGCCACAAGGCGGTGAAAGCGGTCGAGATTTGCGCGCAGGCGGGCGAGGGCGGGGTGATCGAGACCATCGCCTGCGATTGCGTGGCGATGTCGGGCGGCTTCTCGCCGGTCGTGCATCTTTATTCGCACCCCGGCGGCAAGGTGGTCTGGGATGGCGCGGGCGCGATGTTCCGCCCCGACGCCACGCGTCCGCCCACGGGCGACGCCGGCCAGCCGATTGCCCGCGCCGTCGGCGCCGCCAATGGGCACCTCACGCTGCAATCGATCTGCGCCGAGGCGGGGCTTTCCGGCGGGGCGGAGGATGAGGCGCCGCTTGCCCCCGTCTGGGTGATGCCCGCCGGCGCGAAAGAGGCGCTGAAGTTCAAGGCCTTCCTCGATTACCAGAACGATGTGAAAGTGTCGGACGTGCAGCTTGCCGCGCGTGAGGGCTATGCCTCGGTCGAGCATACCAAGCGCTATACCACGCTCGGCATGGCGTCCGATCAGGGAAAGCTTAGCAATATCAACGGGCTTGCCATTCTCTCCGAGGCGCTGGGGCAAGAGATTCCCGCCACCGGCACCACCACCTTCCGCCCGCCCTACCAGCCGATTTCCTTTGGCGCGATTGCGGGCGAGGCGCGGGGCGAGATTTTCCAGCCGCTGCGCCGCACGCCGATGCATGGCTGGCACGAGGCCAAGGGCGCGCATTGGGAGCCCGTGGGCCTCTGGCGGCGCCCCTACACCTACCCGCGTTCGGGCGAAAGCCACCGCGAGGCGGTCAACCGCGAGATTGTCAACACGCGCAGCAATGTGGGGCTTCTGGATGCCTCGACGCTGGGCAAACTGCTGGTCAAGGGCCCCGATGCGGGCCGCTTCCTCGACATGATGTATACAAACCTGATGTCCACCCTGCCGGTGGGCAAATGCCGCTACGGGCTGATGTGCACCGACAACGGCTTTCTGACCGACGACGGCGTGGTGGTGCGGCTTTCCGAAGATAGCTGGCTGTGCCACACCACCTCGGGCGGGGCCGACCGCATTCACGCCCATATGGAAGACTGGCTGCAATGCGAATGGTGGGACTGGAAAGTTTACACCGCCAACCTGACCGAGCAATTCGCGCAAGTTGCCGTGGTGGGGCCGAAGGCGCGGCTGCTTTTGGAAAAGCTCGGCGGCATGGATGTGAGCAAAGAGGCGCTGCCCTTCATGACCTTCAAGGAGGGCGAATTGGGCGGCTTCCCGGTGCGGGTCTACCGCATCTCCTTCTCGGGCGAGTTGTCTTATGAAATCGCGCTGCCCGCCAGCCTTGGCCTTGCCTTCTGGGAGGCGCTGAATGCGGCGGGCGAGGAATTCGGCGCCATGCCCTATGGCACCGAGGCGCTGCATGTGATGCGGGCCGAAAAGGGCTTCATCATGATCGGCGACGAAACCGATGGCACGGTCATCCCGCAAGACCTTGGCCTTGGCTGGGCGATTTCGAAGAAGAAGGACGACTACCTTGGCAAGCGCGCACAGGCCCGCAGCCATATGCTCAGCCCCGACCGCTGGCAGCTTGTGGGGCTTGAAACGCTCGACGGTTCGGTGCTGCCCGATGGCGTTTATGCGCTCGAGGCCGGCCATAACGAAAACGGCCAGGCCCGCGTGCAGGGCCGCGTGACCTCGACCTATTACTCGCCGATGCTGAAACGTGGCATTGCCATGGGGCTGGTGAAGCGCGGGCCCGAGCGGATGGGCGAGGTGCTCGATTTCCCCGCTGACGGCGGCAAGGTTCTTCAGGCGCGGATCGTCGATCCGGTCTTTTACGACAAGGCAGGGGAGAAAGCCGATGCGTGAGGCGCAATCTGCACTGAAAGGCCAAAGCGTTGCGGGCTTTGCCACGGTGACCGAGGCGGGGCTTTGCGGCATGGTGAGCATCCGCGCCGATCTTGGTTCCAAGGCCCTGGCCAAGGCGCTGAAGGCGCTGGGGCTGAAGCTGCCCGCCCAACGGGGGATTGTTTCGGCGCAGGGCCGTGCGCTGGCCTGGATGAGCCCTGACGAGCTGCTGATCCTGTGCGCCTATGACGAGGCCGCTCGGCTGGCGGCCGATCTGGCGGCGGCGCTGGCGGGGGATCATGCGCTGGTCGTCGATGTCTCGGATGCGCGGGCGCAGTTCACCATTTCGGGGCCAAAGGCGGACGAAGTGCTGATGAAGCTCTGCCCGGTCGATTTCGACATGCTCAAGCCCGGCGAAATGCGTCGCACCCGCGCCGGGCAGGTGGCGGCGGCGCTCTGGCG
>CAZPWV010000037.1:0-12338 GCA_964590825.1 uncultured Rhodobacter sp.
TTTCCGTCCCCCCTCCCTTCCCTCCCCCATTCCAAAGTGTGAAAATACCCCAGGGGTGAGGCGAAGCCGAGGGGGCAGCGCCCCCTTTTTGCCCCCCTCTCCGCCGCGCCTGCTTGTCCGCCCGCCGCCCCCGCGCTAAGCAGGGTGAAACGGAGGGGCGATGCGCATTCTCATCACCAATGACGACGGTATCAACGCCCCCGGCATTGCGGTGCTGGGCGCACTGGCGCAGGATCTGGCCGGTCCGGGGGGCGAGGTCTGGACGGTGGCCCCCGCCTTTGAGCAATCGGGGGTGGGGCATTGCATCTCCTACACCCATCCGATGATGATCGAACAGCTCGAGGCGCGCCGTTTTGCCGCCGAGGGCAGCCCGGCCGATTGCGTGCTGGCGGGGCTTTACGACGTGCTGAAGGACGGCCGCCCCGATCTGGTGCTGTCGGGGGTCAACCGGGGCAACAACTCGGCCGAGAACGCGCTCTATTCCGGCACGCTGGGCGGCGCGATGGAGGCCGCGCTGCAGGGAATTCCGGCCATTGCGCTCAGCCAGTTTCTTGGCCCCGACTGCCTTGGACCGGGGATCGACCCGTTCGAGGCGGCGCGCGTTCACGGCCCCGCGCTGCTGCGCCGGCTCTGGGAGCGGGGGGTCTGGGACGATGGCCCCTATCGGGTCTTTTACAACGTCAATTTTCCCCCGCTGCCGGCGGCGCGGGTGCAGGGGGTCCGGGTCGCGGCACAGGGCTACCGCAGCGACAGTTTCTTTACCGTCGAGCCGCATCACTCGCCCACCGGGCGGCGGTTTTTGTGGATCAAGGGCGGTCCGCAGCACAGCGCCACCGCACCGGGCACCGATGCGGCGGTGAATCTCGAAGGTTTCATCTCGGTCACCCCGATGCGCGCCGATCTGACCGCCCATGACGTGCTCGCCGATCTGGAGGCGCGGCTGGGATGACAGACAGCGCCGCCGGGGACCTCGCCGAACGCAAGATGCGCTTTCTGTTCGCGCTGCGCTCCAAGGGGGTCACCGAGGCGCGGGTGCTTTCGGCGATGGAGCGGATCGACCGCGGCGCCTTTGTGCGCGGCCTTTTTGCCGAACGCGCCTATGAGGACATGCCCCTGCCCATCGCCTGTGGCCAGACGATTTCGCAGCCCTCGGTGGTGGGGCTGATGACCCAGGCGCTGCGCGTGGGTCCGCGCGATACCGTGCTCGAGATCGGCACCGGCTCGGGCTATCAGGCGGCGGTGCTTTCCGCTCTGGCGCGCCGCGTCTATACCGTCGATCGCCACCGCCGGCTGGTGCGCGAGGCCGAAGAGGTCTTTGCCGCGCTGGGGCTGACCAATGTCGTGGCGCGGGCCGCCGATGGTTCGCGCGGGCTGCCCGATCAGGCGCCGTTCGATCGCATCATCGTCACCGCCGCCGCCGAGGATCCGCCGGGGCCGCTGTTGTCGCAGCTCAAGATCGGCGGTATCATGGTGTTGCCGGTGGGCCAGTCGGACACCGTGCAAAGCCTGTTGCGCGTCACCCGGCTGGAGGCTGGTTTCGACTACGAGGAATTGCGCCCGGTGCGCTTTGTGCCACTGGTCGAGGGAATGGCCGCCGACTGAGACCGGCGGCGTAACGGCAGGGCCCTGGGCGAACGAGGGCCGCAAAGGATAACGAGGACGAGCGATGCAAGCGAATGCCCCCCGCAAACGGACCCGGTCGGTGCTGGTCGGCTGCGCCTTTCTGGCGTTGGCCGCCTGCGAGAAAGACGGCAGCTTCGATCCCGATCTGCGCAATTTCGGGCGGGGCGGGTTTGACACCTCCGCCGCCGCGCGTCAGGCCACCGCCGCCCGCCCCAGCCCCGATGCGCGCGGGGTGATTTCCTACCCGAATTATCAGGTTGCGGTGGCGAACCGGGGCGACACCGTGGCGTCGCTGGCGGCACGGGTGGGCATCGATGCGGGCGAGTTGGCGCGCTACAATGCCGTTGCCGCCGATGCCACGCTGAACAAGGGCGAGGTGCTGGCCCTGCCGCGCCGGGTGGGCGAGCCGGCAACGGGCAGCTTTGGCGCCGCCGCCGCGGGCGCCGAGCGGATCGACATCACCTCGCTCGCCTCTTCGGCCATCGACCGCGCCGCACCCGCGGCCGGGACGCCCCCCCCCGCCGCCACCGGTGCCGCCGCGGCCCCGTCCGCCGCAAAACCCGCCGCACAATCCGCCGCAGAGCCGATCCGCCACAAGGTCAGCCGCGGCGAAACCGCCTATTCGATTGCGCGTTATTACAATGTCTCGGCCAAGGCGCTGGCGGAATGGAACGGCCTGCCCGCCGATCTGGCGGTGCGCGAGGGCCAGTTCCTGCTCATTCCGCTCAGCAGCGGGGCGGCGCCCGCCCCCGCCACCGCCGCCATCACGCAGCCGGGGCAAGGCTCGCCCACCCCCGAGCCGCCCTCGGCCGCCAAGCCCCTGCCCAGCGAAACCCCGCCCAAGGCCTCGGACCCGGTCGATAAATCCGCCGCCCCCGACCTCGGGGCGAACCGCACGGCCGCCTCGGGCGGGGGGAAATTCCTTCTGCCGGTCAGTGGCGCGATCATCCGGCCCTATGTGAAGGGCAAGAATGACGGGGTCGATATCGCCGCCGCCGCCGGCACCACGGTCAAGGCCGCCGGGGCAGGCACCGTGGCCGCGATCACCAAGGATACCGATCAGGTGCCGATCCTCGTGCTGCGCCACGATGGCGGGCTGTTGACGGTCTATGCCAATATCGACGCCATCAGCGTGAAGAAGGGCGACAGTGTCAAAGCCGGGCAAGCCATCGCCAAAGTGCGGGCGGGCGCGCAGGGCTTTTTGCATTTCGAGGTGCGCAAAGGCTATGATTCGGTCGATCCGATGCCCTATCTGAACTGATCGCCCCCCCCCGCACCAACCCTGCACCAACCCCGCACCGCGCCCCGCGCCGCAGCCGGTGCAAGGCCGGTTTTCGCAATCCGGCCTTGACGTTACGCCGCGGCAGGCGCAGGTTGCGCGCCGAGGGAGGCAGCCCGCACAGGAGGCGGCGACCATGGCTCTTTTCAGTTTTCTCCACTCCATGTCGGAAGTTGCGCTGGCTTCGGCGGCGCTGGCGCTCTCGGGGGCGCTCGGGCTGCTTCTGGGCGGGCTGAACTGGCGCGGCATCGGGCTTGGCATCGGCGGCGTGCTGTTTGCCGGGCTGTTCGTGGGCCATTGGGCCAGCGTGGCGGGGCTGCACCTTGCTCCGGAAATGCTGGAATTCGTGCGTGAATTCGGGCTGATCCTGTTCGTCTTCACGATCGGCATCCAGGTTGGCCCCGGCTTCTTTGCAACGCTGCAAAAGGCCGGGCTGCAATTCAACCTGCTGGCGGCGGCGATCGTGGTGCTGGGCGTGCTGACCACGGTGGCGCTGCATTTCATCGCCGGGATTCCGGTTCCCGCGCTGGCGGGGCTGATGTCAGGGGCGGTGACCAACACCCCCGGCCTTGGCGCCGCGACGCAGGTGCTCAAGGACGCCGGCGCCCTGCCCGAGGCCATGGCCGAGGCCAGCCTTGGCTATGCCGTCGCCTATCCGTTCGGCATCGTCGGCATCTTGCTGACGATGATCGCCGTGCGCTCGGTGCTGCGCATCCGCATCGAGGACGAGGAAGCCGCCTATGAGGCCGCACGCGAGCGGGGCGCCGCCGAACTCCCCGCGCTCAACGTGGCGCTGCGCAACCCCAACCTTGACGGGCTGACCCTGGCCGAAGTGCCCGATCTTTACGACCGGGGGGTGGTGGTGTCGCGGCTCAAGCGCGGCGATACGCTGATGCATCCGTCGCGCAAGATGACGATTGAACTGGGCGATGTGCTGCATCTGGTCGGCCCGGCAGACAAGCTTCACGCGATGGTGCTGATCCTGGGCGAAGAGGTGGATGTGAACCTGACCAGCACCAAAGGCACGCAGCTTGCCTGGCAGCGGGTGGCGGTGACGGCAAAAAAGGCGCTGGGCAAGCGCATCCGCGACCTCGGGCTGGATGAGCGCGGCGTGACGATTTCGCGGCTCAGCCGGGCGGGCACGCAGCTTCCGGTCGAGCCGGGCCTGACCTTGCAATTTGGCGATATTCTGACCGTGGTCGGCGCGCCCCATGACATCGAGGCGGTCAAGCCGCTCTTTGGGGACAGCCGCAAGAGCCTCGACATGGTGCAATTTGCCGGGGTCTTCTTTGGCATTCTGGTGGGGGTGGCGATCGGCTCGATCCCGATCTTGCTGCCCGGCCTGCCCGCACCGCTCAAGCTGGGTCTGGCCGGCGGGCCGCTGGTGACCGCCATCGTGCTCTCCCGCGTGGGGTTTCTGGGCCCCTTCGTGTTTTTCATGCCGCCGGTGGCCAACCATGCGCTGCGCGAATTGGGCATCGTGCTGTTTCTGGCGGCGGTGGGGCTGAAATCGGGGGGGAAATTCCTCGACACGCTGATCCATGGCGAGGGGCTGATGTGGATGCTTTACGGCATCGTCATTACCGCGCTGCCGCTATTGGTGGTGGGCTTTGCCGCGCGGATGGTGTGGAAGCTGAACTATCTCAGCCTTTCGGGCGTGCTGGCCGGTTCGATGACCGACCCGCCAGCGCTGGCCTTTGCCAATGGCATGTCGCAAAGCGCCGCCGCCTCGATCGGCTATGCCTCGGTCTATCCGCTGGTGATGTGCCTGCGCATACTGGCACCGCAACTTCTGGTGCTGACACTGATGTAGCGGCCCGCCCCCGCGCCCTTTCGCGGGGGTTTCACACCCCCGCACCCCCGTGGGATATTTAAGCCAGCTCGAAAGGAAAACGGCTGGTTTTCGAGCTGGTAGAAATATCCTCGGGGGGTGAATTTTGGCGCAAGCCAAAAGAGGGGGGCAGACAGCCCCCCTGCCCGACCCCGCTGCCCAGGCCCGCCTAAAGCGCCAGCCCGTGCCGCCCCGCCAGATCGGTGAAATATTGCCAGGCCACCCGGCCCGAGCGCGACCCGCGGGTGCGATACCATTCCGTGGCCTCCGCGCGCAGAACCTCGGGGGAAATTGCCAGCCCATAGGCGGCCGCGTAGCCCTCGATCATGGCGAAGAATTCGTCCTGGTCGCAGGGGTGAAAGCCCAGCCAAAGCCCGAAACGATCCGACAGCGAGACCTTTTCCTCGACCGCCTCGGAGGGGTTGATCGCGGTGGAGCGCTCGTTCTCGATCATCTCGCGCGGCATCAGGTGGCGGCGGTTCGAGGTGGCGTAAAAAAGCACATTGTCGGGCCGCCCGGCAATGCCGCCATCGAGCACCGCCTTGAGCGATTTGTAATGCTGGTCGTCGTGCGAAAAGCTGAGGTCATCGCAGAAAAGCACGAAGCGATGGCCGGGCGCGGCGCGCAGGATATCCAGCAGCCGCCCCACCGAGGGCAGGTCGTCGCGGGCCAGTTCGACCAGTTTGAGCGCCAGGCCCTGCCCCACCACCGCAGCGTGAACCGCCTTGACCAGTGAGGATTTGCCCATCCCCCGCGCCCCCCACAAAAGCGCGTTATTGGCAGCATGGCCTTGGGCGAATTGCACCGTATTGGCCAAAAGCGTTTCCTTGGCGCGCTCAATGCCGCGCAGCAGGCCCAGCGCCACCCGGTTGACACGGGCCACGGGCTCCAGCCGGTCCGGCTGGCTGTGCCAGAGAAAGGCCTCGGCGGCGGCGAAATCGGGCACCGGCTGCGGCGGCGGGGCAAGCCGTTCGAGGGCTGCGGCAATGCGGGCGAGCGGATCGCTCATTTCGCCGCCTCGCCACCCTCTTCGCCTTCGTCACCCTCTTCGCCCTCATCAAACCAGGTGCCTTCGGCGCGCATCCGGGCCTCGCGCTTGCGCTCGATCCGGGCGACAAGCTGGATCGAGATTTCAAAGAGCGGATAGACGGCGGAAAACAGCATGAGCTGGCTGATGATGTCGGGGGGCGTCGCCAGTGCGGCCACCAGCAAGATCACCACGATGGCGTATTTGCGCACCGAGGCGAGGCCCTTGGCCGAAACGAGCCCGGCCTTGCCCATCAGCGTGAGCAGCACCGGAAGCTGAAAGCAGATGCCGAAGGCCAGCACGAATTTCATCGTCAGCGACAGATATTCCTGCACCGAGCCCTGAAAGCCGATCGAGGCGAGTTCGTTCGCCGCGCCCTCGGCCAGGCCCCCCTGCTGGAAGCTGAGGAAGAATTTGAACGCCATCGGCAGAACCATGTAATAGGCAAAGGCGGCGCCGATGAAGAACATCACCGGCGAGGCAATCAGAAACGGCAGGAAGGCCTGTTTTTCATTGCGGTAAAGCCCCGGCGCCACAAAGCGCCAGAGCTGGTAGCCGATGATCGGAAAGCTTAGCGCGAAGCCGCCCAGAAACGAGATGTTGATGGCGACAAAGAACCCCTCTTGCAGCTTGATGAGGTAAAGCCCGCATTGCTGGCCGCGCTCGGCCAGCGCCTGGCAGATCGGCTGGGTGAGGAAGTTGAACACCGGCTGCCAGACCGCGTAGCAGATCATCATCGCCACGATGAAGGCCGCCAGCGACCAAAGCACGCGGTTGCGCAATTCGGTGAGGTGCTCGATCAGCGGCGCGGCGCTGTCGTCGATCTCGGCACTCATGCGTCACCCTTCGGGGTTTTGGCCGGCTTCGGCGCCTTCGGGGCCGCAGGCTTGGCAGCTTTTTGGGCGGCTTTTTGGGCGGCTTTGGGTTTGGCGGCTTTCGGCGTCGGTGCGGGGCCCGGCTCGGGCGCGGCCTCGGCGGCATCCAGATCGGCCACCAGATCCGGGTCGGGTTCCCATTTCGGCGCCTCGGGCGTCTTGATCGTGCCGGGCAGCTTCGGCTCCCATTTCTCGAATTTCTCGGTGGCCTTTTCCAGCGCGCTCAGCCCAGGGCTTTTCGAGGCCAGCCCCTTGAGGTCACTCAGCCCCTTGGCGGCACTGTCCAGCCCGGTATCCTTGGCGGCATCTTCCATCGCACGCGAAAATTCCCGCGCCATCGAACGCGCCTTGGCGGTCATCCGCCCCAGCGTGCGGAACATCACCGGCAGATCCTTGGGCCCCACCACGATCAGCGCCACCACGCCGATCACCAGAAGTTCGCTCCAACCGATATCGAACATCGTTCAAACCCCGGCCACGGGGCCTTAAACCTTGTCTTTCGTTTCGGTCACGTCCTTGGCCACCTCGGCCTTGGCATCCTCGATTTCCTTGGTGCCATCGGCCATGCCCTTCTTGAACGAGGTGATGCCCTTGCCCACTTCGCCCATCAGCGAGGACACCTTGCCCTTGCCAAACAGCACCAGCACCACGACGGCAATCAGGATCAGGCCGGGCACACCGATATTGTTGAACATTGTTCTCTCCCCTGCGCCCGCGCCGGGCGCTGTTGTTGTCTTCTTTCATTTACGAACTGGCGCGGCCGCCTCAAAGTGCGATTTCGCCACAGCCGCCCGGATCGGCCGGGATTACTGACAGTTATTTGTCAGTTGCCCCGAAAGGCGCTAGTATCGCGGCGCCACCCGGCCCCGCCCTTCACCGCAACCGCCCTTCACCGCAACCGCCCATCTCCGCAATTCGGGGCAAGCCCCCCAACCTGGCCAGCCGATGACCCGCAACGAGAGGCTTGAAAAACTCATCACCATCCTGCGCGACGGGGCGCTGATCCGTGCCCGCGATCTGGCGCCGCAACTCGGTGTGTCCGAGCGCACGATCTGGCGCGACATGGCGGTGCTGGCCGATTACGGCGTTCCGGTCGAGGGGGAACGCGGCGTGGGCTACATCCTGCGCCGGGCCGTCGCGCTGCCGCCGCTGGTGCTCAATGCCGATGAAATGGCGGCGCTGCACCATCTGTTGCGCCTCGCCGAAGCCCATGCCGACACCCGTATCGGCGCCGGAGCGCGCAGCCTGGCCGCCAAGATCCGCGCGGTGATGCCGCCCGAGGCCGAACCGGCGGCGCCGGAGCCGTCGCCGGAGCCGTCGCAGGCACTGGCCGCCGCGCCGACAAAAGGCTAGGCTGGGGCATGGACAGTTCCGCGCTTCTTGCCGCCTTCGTCACCCTCTTCGTCGTGGTCGATCCGATCGGCCTGGTGCCGCTCTTCATCGCGCTGACCCAGGGCATGAGCGCCACCCAGCGCCGCGCGGTGGGGCTGCGGGCGCTGGTGATTGCCGCCCTGCTGCTGACCGGCTTCGGCCTTTTTGGCGATGCGCTTCTGGCGGCGGTGGGCATTTCGATGCCGGCCTTCCGCATTGCCGGCGGGATGCTGTTGTTCCTCACCGCACTCGACATGCTGTTCGAGCGCCGCACCCAGCGCCGCGAGGGACAATCGGCCGAACCCCATGCGCAAGACCCCTCGGTCTTTCCGCTGGCCACGCCGCTGATTGCCGGGCCGGGGGCCTTGGCAACGATGATCCTTCTTGCCGGCGCGGGGCATGGCGGGGTGCATCTTGTGGCGGTGCATCTGGTGCTGGCGGCGGTTCTGGCCTGCGTCTTCGTGCTGTTTCTGCTGGCCACGCCGCTCGAACGTGCGCTGGGGCGCACCGGCACGATGGTGGTGACCCGGCTTTTGGGGATGCTGCTGGCCGCGCTTTCGGTGCAGTTCATCCTCGACGGGCTGCGCGGGGCGGGGCTGATCGCCACGGCACTTGCCCGCTGAGGGGGTGAAACCCGCCCGCCGCCCCCAGATTGGCCACAGGAGGCCCCGATGTTCGACGACACCCCCCGCCTGGTCTATCTCGTCTTGCTGGCGCTTGCGGTGGGCGGCTATCTGGTCGCGGCGCTGCGCAACCGCCCCGGACAGGCCTTGCAGCAACTGATGATCTGGGCGCTGATCTTTCTGGGGCTGGTCGCGGTGGCCGGGCTCTGGCCCGATATCCGCGCCTCGCTGCTGCCGCGCCAGACGGTGCTCGAGGGCGGCCGGATCGAGGCGCCGATGGCCGCCGACGGGCATTTCTACCTCAGCGCCGAGGTAAACGGTCAGGCGATCCGCTTCATGGTCGATACCGGGGCCAGCCAGATCGTGCTGACCCGTGCCGATGCCGCCACCGCCGGGATCGACACCGCCAGCCTGGCCTATCTCGGCCAGGCCAGCACCGCAAATGGCACGGTGGCCACCGCGCCCGTGGTGCTCGACAGGTTCAGCCTCGGGCCGGTCACCGATACCGCGGTGCCCGCCGTGGTCAACCGTGGCGAGCTTGACCATTCGCTGCTGGGCATGAGCTATCTGAGCCGCTTTGCGCGGGTGGAATTTCAGGCCAACCGGCTGATACTCGAACGCTGAGGGGGCGATGGTGAAATCTGGCTTTCTGCTTTGGGCCGCGCTTGTGCTGGCGGGATGCACCCCCGATGCAACCGTCTCGCCCGCGCCCCCCGACAAGGCGGCGCCGCTCATCATTCGCAACGACGATGGCGGCAATGTCACCGGCTATATCGCGCGGCGCGGCCAGTTGGCGGCCTCGGGGCGGCAGGTGGAGTTTCACGGCTATTGCGCCTCGGCCTGCACGCTTTTGGTGACGATCCCCAATGCCTGCCTTGCCCCCGATGCGCGCCTCGGCTTTCACGCGCCGCATTTCATCGGCTCGGGCAAGCCCGCACCGATCCTCAACCCGCTGATGGCGCGCTACTACCGGGGCGGCGTGCTGGCGAAATGGACCGCGGTCTGGAGCAAATCGACGCAGATGCAGATGATTTCCGCGCGCGACTATGTGCGCCTCGACCCCGAAACGAAGCTCTGCCGCTGAGGCCGAAAGGGAGTATTTTCACCAAGAAGAAATGGCTGCTTCTTCTTGGTCCAAATACTCATTCTGCGCTCAGAGCCAGTCCTTCCACTTGAAGAACGCCCAGGTGCCCGCCGCCGAAGCCAGCATCAGCGCCAGAGCGAACGGGTAGCCCCAGCTTTTGTCGAGTTCGGGCATATTGGCAAAGTTCATCCCATAGGCCGAGGCGATCAGCGTCGGCGGCAGGAACAGCGCGGTGACCACCGAAACGATGCGCACGGTGTTGTTTTGCGCCAGGTTAATCATGCCCAGCGTGG
Source organism: uncultured Rhodobacter sp. (assembly GCA_964590825.1). Classification (GTDB taxonomy): domain Bacteria; phylum Pseudomonadota; class Alphaproteobacteria; order Rhodobacterales; family Rhodobacteraceae; genus Rhodobacter. The sequence continues at coordinate 10,007 of CAZPWV010000037.1, forward strand.
CATCGACCGACAGCGACACCCGCGAGGACAGAAAATCGCCATGCACCGCCAGCGAGCCGATATCGCGGATCTGCGCCTTGACGATGGCGCGCAATTCCTTGCCCTGGCTATGCGCCCCGAGGGTCTGGTCATAAAAGGACAAGGCCCGTTCCAGCGTCAGCAGCGCCAGCCGGATCCGGCCCAGCAATTCGCCTTGCCGCCCGACATCGCCCAGCGCCGATTTGAGTTCGGCCGGGCCGGCCTCGCCCAGCACCCGCCCCGAAACCGTGTCGAGGCTGCGCCCGATCCCTTCGAGCAGATCGGCCTGACGGGCGACGATCTCTTCGATCAGGCCCAGGAATATCCGCTCCGGGCTCTGGCAGCCGGCGGTGGAGCGTTCGGCGCGCTCGGGGAAGGTGTCAAAGCTGCGCGGCGCGTGGTGGCGCACGGTCACCAGCCGCGCCGGCGACAGGATGAAGCTGACCGGCCCGGCAATATGCGCCCCCTCGGGGGTCTGACCGGGCAGCACCACGGTCATCACATCGATGCCCTCTTCGCGGTAGAGCCGGTTCGAAATCTCGATTTCTTCCATATCCGCAAGGCTCGGCACCTCGATGCCCAGCGCCTCTACCGCCGCCACCTGGCTTTCGAGCGGGAGATAAAGGTCGATCCAGGCGGCACGCGCCACATCGGCGCCGGGTGCCATCGGGCTGAGACTGCCCAGACGGGCCAGGCCACGCGGGCCCGCGGTGAAGGCATGTAGCATGAAACCCCCGGTTCGGTTTGCGCCACAGCACCGCGCCACTGCCCAAAGGTCAAGCCCCGGTTTTGCCGCATTCTGGCGGGGCGGTCGCGGAAATGCCGCCTGCCTGCCTTTTTTTGGCCCGAATCCTCAGCGAAATCTTAAGCATCGAAATGACGGCACGACGCCCCGAGCGGGATCAGCCAGACAGGACCGGGCAAGGCGAGAGGCCGCAGCCCAAACCGCAAGGAGAGCAAGATGGACGTCCTCAGCTTTGACACGATCGCCCTTTGCATCATCGCGCTGGCGATTGGCCGCGAAGCCGTTGTGCGGCTGCGTCATTTCCGCATGACCCGGATGGCGATCGGCGCCTGAGCGCCCCCCCCGCCCCGCACCCGGCAGCGGCCTTGCCCGCCCCGAATGGGCCGGCCCCGGCGCCCCACTGGGGCGCCTTTTCGTTACCGCCACCGCCCCCCTTGGGGCGTTTTTTCTTTGCCGGCACCGGCCCCCTGCGGCGCCACAGCCCTCGATTCCCGGCAAAAGCCGTGCTATCTGGCCAGCAAGAGGCGCCAGCGGCGCCGCAAGGAGGATGCCAGCCCGTGGCGACAGATCAGCGCGACCGCCTGCCGCAAGACCAAGCCGACCCCGGCCCCGACCGCTGCACCCGGCTGGACGCCGAGGAAATGATCGGCCGGGCGCAAGATGCCGCCAACCTGCTCAAGGCAATGGCGCATGAGGGGCGGCTGATGATCCTGTGCTATCTGTCCTCGGGCGAAAAATCGGTGACCGAGCTGGAAACCCGGCTTGAATCGCGGCAGGCGGCGGTGAGCCAGCAACTGGCGCGGCTGCGCCTTGAGGGGCTGGTGTCGTGCCGGCGCGAGGGCAAGACGATCTTCTATGCGTTGGCCGACCGCCGCGCCGCGCGGCTGGTGGAACTGATCTACGAAATGTATTGTCACGAAGACTGAGGCCCCCCTCAACCCCGGCATCAACCCCGGCATCAACCCCGGCCCTCAACCCCGGCCCTCAACCCCGGATGCGGCATGAAAACGCCCCCTTGCGGGGGCGTTTCGTTTGCGCGGCGGCCTATGCCTCAGATCCATGCCTCGGGTCCATGCCTCAGGTCTTGAAGATACGGTAGATCGCCGGGATCACCAGCACGGTGAGCAGCGTCGAGGAGAGCAGCCCGAACAACAGCGAAATGGCCAGCCCCTGAAAGATCGGATCGGCCAGAATCACCACCGCGCCGATCATCGCCGCCACCGCGGTGAGCAGGATCGGCTTGAAGCGGATCGCCCCGGCCTCGATCAGGATGTCGATCTCGGTCTTGCCGGTCCGGTCGGCATGGCGGATGAAATCGACGAGCAAAATCGAGTTGCGCACGATGATGCCGGCCAGCGCGATGAAGCCGATCATCGAAGTGGCCGAGAAGGGGGCGGAAAACATCATGTGCCCCGCCATGATGCCGAGGAAGGTGAGCGGAATCGGCGTCAGGATGACCAGCGGCAGCCGGAAGCTGCCAAACTGCGCCACGACCAGAATGTAGATGCCCAAAAGCGCCACGCCAAAGGCCGCGCCCATGTCGCGGAAGGTGACCCAGGTCACCTCCCA
>CAZPWV010000038.1:0-12246 GCA_964590825.1 uncultured Rhodobacter sp.
GAGATTGCACCGACAATGCCAAAGATGCCGATCTTGACCACCGACCAGCCCAGCACGCCCGAGGCATAGACCCCACCGAAACCATAAAGGGCGTTCAGCGCATCGCGGTAGAACATCGAACTGACCAGATGCGCCGCAAGGCTTTGCCGTTGCCGCAGCGATTGGAGGAGCTGCCAAAGATCCGCCATTGCCGCGCGCAGGTTGAACGAACGCCTGGCGGCCTTGGGCTCCCGCACCCAGACAAAGAACGGGATCATGAAGACGGCATACCACACCGCCGTCAGCGGGCCGACCGCCCGCGTGCCCTCGCGCTGCGCCGCATCCAGACCAAACAGCGGGTCCAGGCCAATCAGGGTCTTGCCGGTCTCGGCGCTTTCGTTGAAGAACAGCAGCATGATGAAAAGCGCAACGATTCCACCAACATAGCCAAAGGCAAACCCCGAGCCGGAGACCTTGCCCATATCTTCGTCGCCCACCAGATCCGGCATGAAGGAATTGGTGAAGATCGTGGCGAATTCCATCCCGATCAGGCCCAGGCCGAACCAGATCATCGCCTGAAACAAGGCGGGCTGTTCGGGGGCCAGATACCACAGCATCCAGGAACCGATCACATAGAAGGCCGAAAAGACCCAGATCCAGACCATGCGTTTGCCGGTTCCGTCGGCCACGGCGCCCAGAACCGGGGCCAGCAAGGCGATGATGAGGCCGGACAGGCTTTGCCCCCAGCCCCAATAGGCCTGCGCCGCTGCTCCGGCGGCATCATGGTCAAGCCCGGTGGTCATGTAATGGGCGCGGGCGACCTCGGCGAAATAGGGGCCAAAGACAAAGGTCAGCAGCAGCGTGTTGTAGGGCTGGCTGGCCCAGTCGAAGAACCACCAGCCCCAGATGCGTTTGCGTTCGGTCGTCATGTTGCCCCTCCAGACCTGCACCCCGAGCCCTTTGGCCGGATCAAGCCCGAAATGGGGCCGCCGCGCAAGCCCTAGCGCGGCGCCGGCATTTCCGGCGGCCAGGGGCGTTCGGCTTCGGCCCCGATCCAGTCCTGCACCCAACGCGGCAGGGCGGGGCTATCGCCGGCATGGCCAAGCGCGGCCAGCACCTGCACCGGCGGCACGATACCCGCCTTGGAGGTGATTGCCCCGCGAATGAGAATGTGGTTGCAGCACGCCTCGCCGCGCCACATCGACTGTTCCATATAGACAAAGCGGCCATCCCAGCCGATGCAACGGGTGCGCATTTCAAACCGCTGCATCATGGTGATGCGCTTGCGGTAGCGCGTGGTATTGCCCGCCACCACAATGCCCCAGCGGTTGCGTATCAGGCAGGCGCTCAGCCCGGTGCGCTGCGACAGCGCGATCCGGCCAAGGTCGAACAGCGTGAGGATGCGCCCGTTGTTGAGGTCTTTCCACGGGTCGATGTCCCAGGGCCAGGCGCGGTGCCAGGTGGAAAGCGGCGCGAGAATGTCGATCCTCTGGCCCCTTGCGCCGAGTATCGCCTTGGCCATGCGGATGATCGGATACATGCGCCCCCCTGTCTGGTCCGCCCGCAAGGCGGCTTGCCCCGTCCTGCCGCGCCGCAGCGTTGCGGTCAATGGCAACCTTGCGGCAAATGCACCGTTTCGTGCAGTTGCAAGCCGGCAGGCTCTGGCTTACCTCTGGAGCGCATCGCGGAGGTATTCATGAACGCGCTTCTTCTTCCTGCCGGGCTTCATCAGGCGCTGGCCCTGGTGTTTCAGCTCTTGTGGCTGGTCATTCTGGCCCATGTCATCATGAGCTGGCTCATCAGCTTTCAGGTGCTCAACCTGCGCCAGCCCCTGGTTTACAAGCTCTGGGATCTACTCAACCGAATCCTGGAGCCGATCTACGCGCCGATCCGGCGCATTCTGCCCGCCATGCCCGGCATCGACATCACCCCGATGATCGTCATCATCGGCATGATCGTCTTGCAGCGGTTGCTTGGCCTTTGAACCGATGACCCCCGCACCGGCCCCCCAACCCGAGGCGCTGCTGGCCTCGGTCTTTGGTTTCCATGCCTTTCGGCCGGGGCAGGAGGATATTGTCCGGGCGGTGCTGGCGGGGCGCAACACCTTGGCAATCATGCCCACAGGTGGCGGAAAATCTCTGTGTTTTCAGTTGCCTGCATTGTGTCAGCCGGGGTTGACCGTGGTCATTTCGCCGCTGATCGCCTTGATGCGCGACCAGGTCCGCAGCCTGCGCGAGGCGGGGGTAGAGGCCGGGGCGCTGACCTCGGGCAATACCGAGGAAGAGACCGAATCCGTCTTTGCCGCGATTGATGCGGGGCGGCTGAAACTGCTTTATATCGCCCCCGAGCGGCTGGCGGGGCTGGCCACGCTGAGCCTGTTGCGCCGCGCCGATACCCGGCTGATTGCGGTGGACGAGGCGCATTGCGTTTCGCAATGGGGCCATGATTTCCGCCCCGACTACCTGCGCATCGGCGATTTGCGCCGGGCGCTGGGCGTGCCGCTGGCCGCCTTTACCGCCACCGCCGACGAGGAAACCCGTGCCGAAATCGTGGCGCGGCTGTTTGACGGTCAGCCCCCCGCCACGTTTCTGCACGGATTTGACCGCCCCAATATCCACCTTGCCTTTGCCCCAAAAGATCAGCCGCGCCGGCAGATACTAGATTTTGCGGCGGCGCGGCGGGGTCAGTCGGGGATTGTCTATTGCGCCTCGCGGGCAAAAACCGAGGCACTGGCGGCGGCGCTTGCCGAGGCGGGCCATCCGGCCTGCCATTACCACGGCGGCATGGAGGCCGAGGATCGCCGCAGCGTCGAGGCCCGGTTTCAGCGCGAAGACGGGCTGATCGTGGTGGCCACGGTGGCCTTTGGCATGGGAATCGACAAACCCGATATCCGCTGGGTCGCCCATGCCGATCTGCCCAAGTCGATCGAGGGCTATTATCAGGAAATCGGCCGCGCCGGGCGTGACGGGGCGCCGGCCGAAACGCTCACGCTCTATGGCGCCGACGACATCCGTTTTCGTCGCAGCCAGATTGACGAGGGCCTTGCCCCCGATGACCGCAAAGGGGCCGATCACGGGCGGCTGAACGCGCTGTTGGGGTTGGCCGAGGCGACGGGCTGCCGGCGGCAACGGCTGCTGGGCTACTTCGGCGAGGCTTCGGAGCGCTGCGGCAATTGTGATCTGTGCGAGGTTTCCCCCGAGATTTTCGATGCCACCGATGCCGTGCGCAAGGCGCTGTCGGCGGTGCTGCGCACCGAGGAAAGCTATGGCGCGGGGCATCTGATCGAGATTTTGCTGGGCCAGATGAACGAGCGTATCCGGGCGCGCGGGCATCACCTGCTGCCCACATATGGTGTCGGGCAAGAGCTGAGCCGCAATGAATGGCAGGCGGTGTTCCGGCAGATGCAGGGCCATGATCTGCTTCGCCCCGATCTGGCGCGCCATGGTGCATTGGTGATGACCGCGCGGGCAAGGCCGATCCTGCGCGGCGAAGAGCGGATCACGCTGCGCCGCGATCTGGTGCGGAAGTCCTCTGCCAGGCCGGTGGCCAAGGCGCTGGTGGCCGAGGAGGATGCGCCGCTTCTGTCGGCACTGAAGGCCAAACGCCGGGCGCTGTCCGAGGCGGCGGGCCTGCCCGCCTATATGATCTTTCCCGACCGGACGCTGATCGAAATGGCCGAGACGCGGCCCGCCAGCCTCGATGCGATGGCGCGGGTGAACGGGGTGGGGGCGAAAAAGCTTGAAAGCTATGGCCGCGCCTTTCTCGAGGTGATTGCCGGGGCCGGGGCGGCGGTGGCCCTGCATCCGGCGCGGATGCGGCTGGCGGGGCGCGAGGCCGGAGCCCTGTTCGACGCGCTGAGCGCCGCGCAACTGGCGCTGGTGCGAGGTGCGGATGGGCATGAGCGCTATCTCAGTTGCACCGCCACGACCCTGCGCCGGATTGCCGAAGCCAGGCCGCGCAGCCGGGCCGAACTGGAGCGCATCGGCGGTTTGGGCGCGGCCAAGATCGAACGCTTTGCCGATGCCTTTCTGGCGCTGATTGCCGCGCAAGACTGATTATTCGCGGTTGGCCTCGGCCTGCAACTCTCGGGTGTCGGCGGGCTGATGCGCCACGATCCGTTCTACGATGGCGGCCTTTTTCAAAGGCTTCGTCAGGTAGTGATCGACCCCGGCGGCAAAGATCGAGGCGCTGTCGCCATCCATCGCATGGGCGGTCAAGGCGCAGATCGGCACATGCTGGCCGGTGCCGAATTCGGCCGAGCGGATGGTGCGTGTGGCCTCGCGCCCGTCCATTTCGGGCATCGAAATGTCCATGAAGATCAGGTCGGGCTGGAAGCGGCGCCATTCCTCGACCGCCTCGCGCCCGTTTGCGGCAAACCGCAGGTCGATGTCGAAATCCTTCACCATCTTGCCAAAAACGAGTTGGTTGGTGCGGTTGTCCTCGGCGGCCAGAACGCGCATCTGCCGCCGGGGCGCGACGGCAGCGGGCGGCGGGGGCGGCGCGGCCTGCACCGGTGCCACATCGGGGGCGGAAATCTTCTGCAGCATCCGGAACAGGTCCGAGCGCAGCACCGGCTTTTCGAGACAGCCAACAAGGTCGCAGTTCGACCGGGCCTCCTCCAGCGCGCCGCTGTCCGAGGTCAGCAGCAGGATCGGCGTTTCATTGCCGCGGGCGCGCAGCCGGCGGGTCAGTTCCAGACCGTCCACATCGGGCATGTGATGATCGGTCAGCACAAGATCGAAGCTGGCGCCGTCATCGAGCACCTTCAGCGCCTCGCCGCCGGTGCGGCACAGCGTGACCTCGAGCCCGTAGGTTTCGAGCTGTCGTTCGAGAATCACCCGGTTGACCAAAAGGTCATCCACCACCAGCGCCGCGCGCAGGGTGATCGGCGCGCTGGGGCGGTCAATCTCGTCTTTTGGTTCGGCGCGGGCAAGCGTGACCCGGAAGCCGAAACAGGACCCCTCGCCCAACTGGCTGTCCACCCAGACCGAGCCGCCCATCAGCCCGATCAGTTGCCGGGTGATGGCCAGGCCCAGCCCGGTGCCCTCGAACTTGCGGTTCGAGGCGTCTTCCACCTGATTGAACTCGCCAAAGACATGTTCGACATGCTCGGGCGCAATGCCGATGCCGGTGTCTTCGATCGTCACATGCAACTCATAGGCGTCGGCGTCGCGCTCGAACCCCACCACCCGCGCCAGCACATGCCCGGTTTGCGTGAACTTGACCGCATTGCCCAGAAGATTGGTCAGCACCTGCCGCATCCGGCCGGGGTCGGCCACGAAGCGGGTGGGCAGGAACAGGTCGTAATCGACCAGCAATTTCAAGCCCTTGTCCTTGGCGGAGGGTTGCAGCAGCACCATGATTTCATGCAGGCAGCGTTCGAGATCGAAAACTTCCGGGTAAAGCCGCAGCCGCTCGGCCTCGATCTTCGAATAGTCGAGCACGTCGTTGATGATGGTCAAAAGCGCCTCGCCGGAGGAGCGGATGGTCTCGGCATAAAGCCGCTGCTCCTCGCTCAATTCGGTTTCGGCCAGCAGTTCGGCCATGCCCACCACGCCGTTCATCGGGGTGCGGATTTCATGGCTCATATTGGCGAGAAAGGCCGATTTGGCGCGGTTGGCGGCCTCGGCCTTGGCGCGGGCGTCTTCGAGTTCGGCCTCGCGCACGATGATATGGGTGATGTCCTGGGCCAGACAGACAAGGTCGCCATCCTCGCCCCAGCGGTCGATCAGCTTCAGGTGGCGGCCCTCGCGGGTGCGCAGAACATAGGGCTCGATATGGCCGCGCCGGATCCGGGCGCTCATGTCATGATGCCAGTCGAGCGGGTCGCGCCCCTCCATATCCACCATGTTGTGGGTGGCGATGATGCGCAAAACCGCATCGTAGGTCACACCGGCGGTGATCGCCACCTGACCGTGGAAAAACCCCAGATAGGCCTTGTTGGCCACGACCAGCCGCAGGTCACTGTCGAAAACGGCAAACCCGTCGCGGATGGTTTCAAGCGCATCCCAAAGCCGGCGCTGGGCGAACATCGCAACCGATTCGGCCTTTTCCAGATCGTCCCGAACCTTGGAGTTCTCTCCCTTCAGCGATACCGCCAGATTCAGCGCCCGTTCCAGCCCCTGCCGCTGGTGAATCACCTGATCGGACAGCGCCCTTGCGTGCAGGGCCAGTTTTTGATTGGCCGCGAAAAGCTCGCGTTTCTTTTGTTCCAGCAGGCGTTCGGCCGCCAGCCGCGCCCGCCGCTCCTGCGCCAATTTGTCCGCCAGAGGGGCGTTCATTCCGGGCACCTGTCCAATCGTGTTTCGCGCAATTTGTCAGGGTTCGGTGAATTTTGCCTTAACGGGGCCCCGCATCACCGATCATCGTTGAACGACCCCCCCCGCGCGTGCGACGATCCACCCGCAAAACCCGGAGGTTGCCATGCGTGTCCGTCTTGCCCTGCTTGCCTTTGCCGCGGTTTCCCTCCTGAGCCCGCCCACGCTGGCGCAGGAGCGGCCACTGGTGCCCGAGCGGCGGCTGTCACTGGCCGAGGGAATGGATCTGGTGGGCCGCGATCTGGGGCAGATTTTCGACACCACCCTCGAGGCCTGCGAGGCCGCCTGTCTGAACGATTCCGCCTGCGAGGCGCTGACCTTCAACGCCCGCTCCAATGCCTGTTTTCCCAAGGCCGGGATCACCGGAATGAGCCCCTATCAGGGGGCGTTTTCGGGGGTTGTGGTTGCGGCCAATGCGGGGGCTGCGCAACGGGCACAGGCCCGTGCGGCCGATCTGGCGTTTCTGGCCGAGGGCAGCCTGGAAAGTGCCAGCGATCTGGCGCGGCGCATCGGCCGCGAGCATCTGAGCAATTTTGCCCGGCCCGAAGATCTTGCCAAGGCATTGGGGACGGCGCAGGCAGGCGGCGATTGGGCCGGGGCGCAGGCGATCGAAGGGGCGATGATCGTGCTGTCGGATGCGGCCGATCAATGGACCGATTATGCCGCGCTCAGCCTGCGCCTGGATGCACCGGGCCGGGCGATTGCGGCGGCGGTGAACGGCTATTTGCGGGCCGCCAAGGCCCCGGCGCAGGCCGAGGCGCTTCGCGTTCTGGCCGAGGCGCTGGAACGCGGCGACCGCCCCCGCGAGATGCTTGCGGCGCTGCGTCTGGCGGCCAGCCTCTCGCCGCGCGACGATATCGCCGCCGCTTTGCAAGAGGCCGAGGGCAAATATGGGTTCCGCATTAGCGAGCATCAGGTTGAAGCCGACAGTTCCACCCCGCGCATCTGTGCCAGCTTCAATGCCGGGCTGGTTGCGAGCGGCGTCGATTACGGCAGTTTCGTGCAGCGGCCCGACGCCGGTCTGACGGTCGAGGCCGAGGGCAGCCAGATCTGCATTGGCGGCCTGTCCCATGGCAGCCGCTACAGCCTGACCTTCCGCAAGGGCCTGCCGGCGGCCACCGGCGAGACTCTGGCGCGCGATACCACGATCACCGCCTATGTCCGTGATCGCTCGCCTGCCGTCAGCTTTCCGGGCCGGGCCTATATCTTGCCGCGCGGCGCCGATTCCGGTTTGCCGGTGAACACGGTCAACCTGGACAGTCTCGATCTGACGCTGATGCGGGTGTCGGATCGCAATCTGGTTGCGGCGATGCGCGAAGGGTATTTTGCCCGCTCGCTCGACGCCTGGTCGCTGGATTATTTCAACGCGCAGATGGCCGAACAGGTCTGGCAGGGCACGGCCGAAGTGGGCATGGAGGTCAACCGCGAGATCGTCACGCGCTTGCCGGTGCAAGAGGTGACGGGGCCGCTGGGGCCGGGGGTCTATGTGCTGACGGCCGCGATTGCCGGGGCCGACAATTATGAAAACCCGCCCGCGGCGCAGTGGTTTGTCATCTCCGATCTGGCGATGAGCACGTTTTCCGGCACCGACGGGCTGAGCGTGGCGGTGCGCAGCCTGTCCGATGCCGCGCCGGTGGCCGGGGCCGAGGTGGCGCTGGTGTCGCGGGCCAATGCGGTGCTTGCTTCGGTCACCACCGACGACGCCGGCCTGGCCCGGTTTTCCGCCGAACTGGCCGCGGGCAAAGGCAATGCCGCGCCGGCCATGGTGTCGGTGATGCGCGGCGAGGATCTGGCCTTTCTGTCGCTGGCCGATGCCGAATTCGATCTGTCCGATCGGGGCGTCGAGGGTTTGCCGCCGGCGCCTGCCATTGATGTGTTTCTCACCACCGACCGCGGCGCCTATCGGGCGGGCGAGACGGTGCAGGCCACGCTTCTGGCGCGGGATGCCCGTGCCGCCGCGCTGGACGGGGTGCCGCTGACCGCCGTGCTGATGCGCCCCGATGGGGTGGAATACAGCCGCAGCCTGGCCGAAGCTGCGGGGGCGGGCGGGCATGTGGTGGCCTTTGCGATCGGCGCACAGGCGCCGCGCGGCACCTGGCGGCTCGATGTTTTTGCCGATCCGGACGCCGATCCGCTGACCTCGGCCAAGATTCTGGTCGAGGATTTTCTGCCCGAGCGCATCGATGTGGCGCTGAGCCTGCCCGAAGGTGTGATGTCGGGCGGCGATCTGCCGCACATCGGGGTTGCGGCGCGGTATCTGTTTGGCGCACCGGGGGCAGGGCTGGGTATCGAGGGTGACATGACCCTTGTTGCCGCCGCCGATCTTCCCGGTTTCGCGGGCTATGCCTTTGGCCGCCACGATGAAGCCTTCGAGATGATCTATGACACGCTCGAACCCGCCGAGACCGATGACGGGGGCCATGCGCAGGTCTGGGCCTCGGTGCCGGAGGCCGGATTTGAGGCGGGCCGTCCGCTGGAGGCCAGTTTTGCCATCCGGGTGCGCGAAGGCTCCGGGCGGCCGGTCGAGCGCACGATCAAGCGTCTGGTCATGCCGCCGCAGCCGGTGCTGGGCATCAAGCCGCTGTTTGCCGACGGCGCGGTGCCCGAAGGGGCCGAAGCCGGGTTTGCGCTGCTGGCGCTGGGCCCCGATCTGGGGCCGGTGGCCATGCCGGTGCGCTGGTGGGTGAACCGGGTCGAGACCGAATATCAGTGGTATGCGCTCGATGGATCCTGGAACTGGGAGCCGGTGACGCGCCGCACCCGTGTGGCCGGGGGCACCGGGCAGATCGATGCGGCCGCACCGCTGCAGGTTGCGGCCAGAACCGCCTGGGGCGAATACGAGATCGTGGTGGAAAGTGCCGATGGCACCGCCGGTGCCAGCCTTGGCTTTTCGGCCGGCTGGTATGCGCCCGCCGATGTGATCGCCAGCCCCGACCGGCTGCAACTTTCGCTCGACAAGCCCGGCTATGCGGCGGGCGATGTGGCGCAGCTGCGTCTGGTTGCGCCGGCCAATGGGGTGGCGCTGGTTTCGGTGCTGTCGAACCGGGTGATTGCGCTGCAATCGGTGGCGGTGACCGAGGGCGAGAACCGCATCTATCTGCCGGTGACCGACGACTGGGGGGCTGGGGCCTATGTGACGGCTTCGGTGATCCGTCCGCTGGCATCGGCGGCGCCGGAACGGGCGCCGAACCGCGCCCTGGGTCTGGCCTATGCCAAGGTCGATCCGGGGGCGCGGCAATTGCTGGCCCGGTTCGAGATGCCGGCCGCCTCTGCCCCGCGCGCGGCGATGCCGGTGCGGCTTCGCGTTGCCGGGGTCACACCCGGCGAAACCGTTCATGCCACGATTTCTGCCACCGATCTGGGCATCCTGAACCTGACCGGGTTCAAGGCGCCGGACCCTTCGGCGCATTACTTTGGCCAGCGGCGTCTGGGCGTGGGGCTGCGCGACCTTTACGGGCGGCTGATCGACGGGCGTCTGGGTGCGGCGGGGGTGCTGCGCTCGGGCGGCGATGCCGGGCGCGACATGACCCTTCAGGCGCCGCCCCCCACGGAGGAGCTGGTGGCCTATTTCTCGGGTCCGCTGGTGGCCGATGAAAACGGTCTGATCGAGACCAGTTTCGAGATGCCCGCCTTCAACGGCACGGTGCGTCTGGCGGCGGTGGTCTGGTCCGATACCGGGCTGGGACAGGCCAGCGCCGATGTGCTGGTGCGCGATCCGGTGGTGGTCACTGCTTCGCTGCCGCGGTTTCTGGCACCGGGCGACACCTCGCGACTGCTGCTGGAGATCGTCCATGCCAGCGGCCCCTCCGGGCGGATGGGGCTTGATGTCAGCGCCGCCGGGCTGAGCCTTGGCGCGCTGCCCTCGGGGGTGGATATGGCCGATCTGGGCAAGGTCGAACAGGCCGTTCCGCTTGGCGCGCCGATGGCCGAAGGGGTGCAGGACATCCGCATTGCGCTGACCACACCCGATGGCAGGCTGCTGGAAAAGGTGGTGACGGTTGCGGTGCAGAGCAACAGCCCGAAACTGGCGCGGCAGTCGCGGTTCGAACTGGCGGCGGGGCAGAGCTTTACCTTCGATGCCAATGTCTTTGCCGGCTATCTGCCCGGCTCGGCGCGGGCGACGCTGGCGGCGGGGCCATTGGCGCAGTTCGACACCGCCGGTCTGCTGGCGGCGCTCGACCAATATCCCTACGGCTGCACCGAGCAGATCACCTCCAAGGCGCTGCCGCTGCTGTATCTGGGGTCGGTGGCCGAGGCGATGGATCTGGCGACCCCTGCCGATCTGGACGAGCGGATCCGCAGCGCGGTGCAAAAGGTGCTGACCAATCAGGATGCCTCGGGCGCCTTTGGCCTGTGGGAACCCGCCTCGGGCGATGGCTGGCTGGATGCCTATGTGACCGATTTTCTCAGCCGGGCCCGCAAGGCCGGCCATGCGGTTCCCGACGCGGCCTTTCGCAATGCGCTCGACAACCTGCGCAATCAGGTGAACTACGCCCCGGATTTCGACCGCGACTCAAACGAGGGCGGCCGGATTCTGGCCTATCAACTGATGGTTCTGGCCCGCGAGGGCGCGGCTGCGGTGGGGGATCTGCGCTATTTCGCCGATGTGAAGGGCGATGATTTCGCCACCCCGATGGCGGCGGCGCAACTGGGTGCGGCGCTGGCCTCTTATGGCGATCAGACGCGGGCCGATGCGATGTTTGCGCGTGCGGCGCGGATGCTGTCGGGGGCAGAGCGCGAAGCGCCGCTGTGGCGGGCCGATTACGGCACCAATCTGCGCGATGAGGCGGCGGTGCTGGCGCTTGCCGCCGAAGCCGGTTCGACGGCGGTGAACGCGGCGACGGTGGGGCAATCGGTAAGCCGGCGGCTGGCGGATGTGCCGCTTTCGACGCAGGAAGCGGCCTGGACCCTCCTGGCCGCCCATGCGCAGATCGACCGTCCCGGTGCGCAGGGGCTGACGCTGGATGGCGCCGCCATTGCCGGGCCGCTGGTGAAGGTGATCGATGCCGATACAGCCGGCCGGTCGCTGGCAATTGCCAACAACTCCGACACCGCGCAAACCCTGACCCTGACCACGCTCGGCGTGCCCGAGGTGGCCGAACCGGCCGGTGGCAAGGGCTGGTCGATCACCCGCAGCGCCTATACGCTCGAGGGTGAGGCGGTGGATATGGCGCAGACGGCGCAGGGCACGCGGCTGGTGATCGTGCTCGAGGTGAGCCCGCACGGGCATCAGGAGGCGCGGCTGATGGTGAGTGATCCGCTGCCGGCGGGTTTCGAGATCGACAACCCCAACCTGATGCGCGCCGGCGATGTGGCCGCGCTTGACTGGCTGCAAACCGAGGAAAACCCGGCGATGACGCAGTTCCGGCAGGACCGCTTTCTTGCGGCGCTGGATTGGCGCGGCGACCGGCCCTTCCGGCTGGCCTATATCGTGCGCGCCGTCAGCCCCGGAGACTTTCTGCACCCCGCCGCCTCGGTCGAGGATATGTATCGCCCCGAGATGCGGGCGCATGGGGCCACCGCCAGAGTGCGCATCGAGTGAGCGCTGGTGTGGCTCCTGACCGGGCGCAGGAGGGGCGCAGACCGGGGGCGAGCAGACTGGGGGCGAGCGAACCGGGGAGCCGGCTGATTGCGGCTCTGGCGCTTGGGCTGCTGGTCTTTGCGACGGGGCGCGATGTATTTGACAACTGGGTGGCGGCAACCGAACTGCCGGTGCTGAGCGTGGCCGTGGGCAGCGAGGTGCTGGCCCGCGATGGCAGCCTGTTGCGGGCCTTTCCGGTGGCTGATGGGCGCTGGCGTCTGGCCCCCGGCCCGGTGGACCAGACGTTTTTGCAGGCGCTGATCCGCTACGAAGATGGCCGGTTTCATCACCACAAGGGGGTGGATATCCGCTCGGTGCTGCGGGCGGCGGCGCAGGCGGTGGCGAATGGGCGGGTGGTCTCGGGGGCAT
>CAZPWV010000039.1:0-11995 GCA_964590825.1 uncultured Rhodobacter sp.
TTGCTGCGCGAAGAAGGAAAACAGGTTTCCTACTACCTCGTCGGTCGCAAGGCGGTCGGATACTTCCAGTTCCGCCGCATCGCCACGCAAACGCCCTCCGAGTTCGACCCGCGCAAATTCCTCAAACCCGCCATGGACGCCATGCGCGATCTGTGCCGCGACCGTCTCGAGGCCTTCGGCACCGCCGGAAACGCCCGCAAGATCAAGGTCATCCCGATGGATGACATGGCGAAACGCTATGCCAGCGGCTCGCTCGCCCCGAAAACTGCCTGATCGAAAGGATTTCCATCATGGATCAATCGACCCGTTACGCCCGGCTTGACATCAAGGAAGCCGATCTTGTCGCCGCTGGCCGCCATGTGCTGTGCGCCTATATCATGAAGCCCAAGGCCGGCTATGGTTTCCTGGAAACGGCGGCCCATTTCGCTGCCGAAAGCTCCACCGGCACCAATGTCGAAGTCTCCACCACCGACGATTTCACCCGCGGCGTCGATGCGCTCGTCTATGAAATCGACGAAGCCAACCTGCTGATGAAAATCGCCTATCCGGTCGAACTCTTTGACCGCAACGTGATCGACGGCCGCGCCATGCTGGCCAGCTTCCTCACGCTGACGATCGGCAACAACCAGGGCATGGGCGACGTTGAATATGCCAAGATGCACGACTTTTATGTGCCCCCGGCCTATCTGCGCCTCTTCGACGGCCCCTCGACCACGATTTCCGATCTGTGGCGGGTGCTGGGCCGGCCGGTGGTGAACGGCGGTTTCATCGTCGGCACGATCATCAAGCCCAAGCTGGGCCTGCGCCCCGAGCCCTTTGCGCGGGCCTGCTATGATTTCTGGCTGGGCGGCGATTTCATCAAGAACGACGAGCCGCAGGGCAACCAGGTCTTTGCGCCGTTCAAGGAAACGGTCAAGGCGGTGCGCGACGCCATGGTGCGGGCGCAGGACAAAACCGGGATGCCGAAGCTGTTCAGCTTCAACATCACCGCCGATGACTACCGCGAAATGATCTATCGCGGCGAATATATCCTGGAAACCTTCGGCCCCGATGCCGATCACATCGCCTTCCTCGTCGATGGCTATGTGGCTGGCCCGGCAGCCATCACCACCGCACGCCGCGCCTTCCCCAAGCAATACCTGCACTATCACCGGGCCGGCCATGGCGCGGTCACCTCGCCGCAGTCGTTGCGCGGTTACACCGCCTTCGTGCTCTCCAAAATGGCGCGTCTGCAGGGCGCTTCGGGCATCCACACCGGCACCATGGGCTTTGGCAAGATGGAGGGCGAAGCGGCCGACAAGCTGATGGCCTTCATGATTACCGACAATGTCGCCAAGGGGCCCTATTTCAGCCAGGACTGGTATGGCATGGCGCCGACCACGCCGATCATCTCGGGCGGCATGAACGCGCTGCGGATGCCGGGCTTCTTCAAGAACCTTGGCCATTCGAACCTCATCATGACCGCCGGCGGCGGGGCCTTTGGCCATATCGACGGCGCGGCGGCGGGGGCCATCTCGCTGCGGCAGGCCGAACAATGCTGGAAGGAAGGCGCCGACCCGGTTGAATTCGCCAAATCGCACCGCGAATTTGCCCGTGCCTTTGAAAGCTTTGCCGGCGATGCCGACAAAATCTATCCTGGCTGGCGCTCGAAACTGGGCCTTGCCTGATCCAGATGCTAAACGGGCGGGGGGGAATCTCCCCGCCCACCTGCCCTTCACCGCAACCGGGAGTCCCGACATGAGCTTTGATCGTTCCATCAAGATCGCCCCTTCGATCCTTTCCGCCGATTTCGCCAATTTCGGGCAGGAAATTCAGGCCATCGAGGCCGAGGGCGCCGATTGGGTGCATGTCGATGTGATGGATGGCCATTTCGTGCCCAACCTCACCTTTGGCCCGCCCGCCGTGGCGGCCTTCCGCAAGCACGTCAAGACGGTGATGGACGTGCATCTGATGATTGCCCCGGTTGACCCCTATATCGACGCCTATGCCAAGGCCGGGGCCGATATTCTCACCGCCCATATCGAGGCCGGGCCGCATATTCATCGCACGCTGCAGGCCATCCGCGGCGCCGGCATGAAGGCGGGCGTGGCGCTCAACCCCGGCACGCCGGCCGATGCGGTCGAGCACCTGCTCGACCTGACCGACCTGATCTGCGTGATGACCGTCAACCCCGGTTTTGGCGGGCAGAAATACATCGACATGACCGCCAAGGTGCGCAAACTGCGCGCGATGATCGGCGACCGTCCGGTGCATATTGAAATTGACGGCGGCATGGATCCGGTCACCGCGCCGATGATGGCCGCGGCCGGTGCCGATGTGCTGGTCGCCGGTTCGGCAGTCTTCAAGGGCGGCTCGGTGGAAAACCGCGCGGTTTACGGCGCCAACATTGCCGCCATTCGCGCTGCCGCCACCTCGGCACTCTAAGCCTGTCAACAGCTTGCAGGACGAAGCTCATGGCCGTTTCGCCCCCCGTCTGTGATTTCGGCTGGCCCGCCCCGGCCTTTCGCCTGCCCGATACCGAGGGCCGGATGTGGCGCTTTGAGGACATTCGCGGCCCGAAGGGCACCCTCGTGATGTTCATCTGCAACCACTGCCCCTTCGTTCTGGCCATTCTCGACCGGCTGCAACGCGATGCCGAGGCGTTGATGGCGGCGGGCATTGGCGTGGCGGCGATCTGTGCGAATGATGCCGAAACCTACCCCGAGGACAGTTTCGCAAACATGCGTGAACTGGCCCGCAGCCGGGCTTTCCGCTTTCCCTATCTGCACGATGAAAGCCAAGCCGTTGCAAAGGCTTACGATGCAATTTGCACACCGGACTTCTTTGGCTTCAATGCCGCCGACGGGTTGCAATACCGGGGCCGGCTCGATGCGTCCGGGCGTGCCCCCGGCCCGGTGGATGCCCGGCGCGACCTTTACGAGGCCATGATGCAAGTGGCGCAAACCCAACACGGCCCCGCGGCACAAGTGCCCTCGATGGGCTGTTCGATCAAATGGAAACCCTGATGCCGCCTGCGCTGATTTTCGACCTCGATGGCACGCTGATCGACTCGGCCCCCGCCATTCACGCCGTCTCGAATGCCGTTCTGACGGCCCATGGCTTTGCGCCGCTCAGCTTTGACGCGGTGCGCAGCTATGTTGGCAAGGGCGCCCCGCATCTGGTGCGCTGCCTGCTGGAGGCTTCCGGTGAAAACCCCGACGGCCCGATGTTTGACATGCTTTATCAAGAGCTTGTGACCCGTTATGAAACCGAGGTCGAGGGCAACGCGCTCTATCCCGGTGTCATCGAGGCGCTTGTTTCCTTGCGGGCCATGGGCTGTGCGCTGGCGGTCACCACCAACAAGCCGCTTGCCCCGGCGCTGGCCGCCATGCGCCATGTCGGCATCGAAGACCTGTTCGATGTGATCCTTGGCGGCGACAGCCTGCCCAGCCGCAAGCCCGACCCCGAAATGGTGCACGAGGCCAGCCGTCGTCTGGGGCGTGAAAACGCGCTCTACATCGGCGATAGCGAGGTCGATTGCGAAACCGCGCAAAACGCCCACCTGCCCTTTGTGCTTTACACCGAAGGCTATCGCAAGACCCCGGTCGAGGCCCTGCCTCACGCCGCAATCTATAGCGATTACAAAGACCTGCATGGCATTGTTGAGGGCTGGACATGGCTCTGACAGCGCTGATCTTCGACGTCGATGGCACCTTGGCCGAAACCGAAGAGGTGCATCGGCAGGCCTTCAACGAGACCTTCGCCGCCCATGGCATCGACTGGCACTGGAGCCGGTCCGACTACCGCGCGCTTTTGCGCACCACCGGCGGCAAGGAACGCATGGCCAAACACCGCGCCACTGTCGGCCATGGCCCCGACGATGCCACCATCGCTGCGCTGCATCGCGAAAAAACCCGCCGCTACGGCGAGATCATCACCTCGGGCAGGGTTTCGCTGCGCCCCGGCGTGGCGGATCTCATCGCCCGCGCCCGATCTGCCGGGCTGCGTCTGGCGGTCGCCACCACCACCACGCCCGCCAATCTCGATGCGCTCATCCGCGCCACCTTCGGCCAGCCGCCCGAGGATATTTTCGAGGTGATCGGCGCAGGCGACATTGTTCCCGCGAAAAAGCCCGCCCCCGACATCTACCTCTGGGTGCTCGAGCGCCTGGCGCTGCCGCCCGAGGCCTGCCTTGCCTTTGAAGACAGCCGCGCCGGGTTGGCTTCGGCCAAGACGGCGGGGCTGCGGGTGTTGCTCACGCCTGCGCTTTATACCGAGGGCGATGATTTCGCGGCCGCCGATTGGGTCTTGAACGACCTGGCCCAGCCCCTGCCCGCGCCGCTCACATTCGCGTCTTGATATGTGTTTGCCGGTCGCTATATCGGGACCAAAGGGAGACATCGCATGACCGAACCGCCTGTGCCCGAAGTGACCGGGTTTTTCGACGAGGCCACCTTTACCGTCACATTCGTGGTGAAAGACCCGCAGGGCACGGCCTGTGCGGTGGTCGATTCGGTGCTTGATTTCGACTATGCCTCGGGGCGCACCGATACCCGTTCGGCGGATGCGGTGATTGCCTTCATCCGGCAACAGGGGTTGCGGCTGGAGTGGATCCTTGAAACCCATGTCCATGCCGATCACCTCTCGGCGGCGCCCTATCTGCAACAGCGTCTGGGCGGCAAGATCGGCATCGGTGCCGGCATCACGACGGTGCAGCACACGTTCGGCAAGATTTTCAACGAAGGCACCGAATTTCAGCGCGACGGAAGCCAGTTCGACGCGCTGTTTCACGAGGGGGACAGGTTCGCAATCGGTGCGCTTGCGGCCGAGGTGCTGCATACCCCCGGCCATACGCCGGCCTGCATGACCTATGTGATCGGCGATGCCGCCTTTGTTGGTGACACGCTCTTCATGCCCGATTTTGGCACCGCGCGTTGCGATTTTCCCGGTGGTTCGGCCGAAGCGCTCTTTGCCTCGATCCAGAAAATCCTTGCCCTGCCCGATGCCACCCGCATCTTCGTGGCGCATGATTACAAAGCCCCCGGCCGCGATAGCTACGCCTGGGAAACCACCGTTGCCGAGGAAAAGGCCCGCAATATCCATGTCGGCGGCGGGCGTGGAGAGGCTGATTTTGTGCAGATGCGGCGGGACCGTGATGCAACGCTGGCAATGCCACGCTTGATCATCCCGTCGCTACAGGTCAACATGCGGGCCGGACAAATGCCGCCCGCCGAGGACGATGGCCGCACCTATCTCAAGGTGCCGGTCAACGGGCTCTGAGGACGGACCCCGAGGGAGACCGGGGAAAGGGAGACAGGATGGACCTGCGTCAACTGACGCCAGATTTTGCGGTTGCACCGCAAATAACCCTGGATGATGTGGCCAAGGCTGCGGAACTGGGGTTTCGCACCTTGATAAACAACCGCCCCAACCCCGAAGTTCCCACCGAACTCGATGCGGCAGCCTTTGCGGCGGCGGCGCGGTCGGCGGGGCTGGCCTATCACTTTCTGCCCTATGTGCCGGGGGAGTTGACCCCGGCGCTGGTGGCGGCTTTCGAGGCGGTGATGGCCGAGGCCAAAGGCCCGGTTCTGGCCTGGTGCCGCTCGGGCACCCGGTCGTCACATCTTTGGGCAATGTGGCAGGCCGGGCAACGCCCGCTGCCCGAGATTGTGGCGGCGGCGGCGGCAGCCGGCTATGACCACAGCGCCCTGATACCACTGCTCCGGGCCAAGGCGATGCCTTGAGATCGTCGTGTAAAACCTTATGCTGAAACGATATTTGCCAATCTTTGACTGGGCGCCCCACTATGCCCGGCCGCAGTTCGAGGCCGATCTGGTCGCCGCGCTGATCGTTTCTGTCATGCTGATCCCGCAGGCTCTGGCCTATGCGCTTCTGGCGGGGCTGCCGGCGGAAACGGGGCTTTATGCCGCCATTGTGCCGCTTCTGGCCTATGCGGTTTTGGGCAGTTCGCGGGTGCTGGCGGTGGGGCCGGTGGCGATCGTGGCGTTGATGACGGCCACGGCCGTGGGTCAGATCGCCCCGCGCGGCACGCCCGAATATCTCGAGGCGGCCATCCTTCTTGCCTTCCTCTCCGGGGCGATGTTTGTGCTCATGGGGATGATGCGGCTCGGTTTTCTGGCGGCTTTTCTCAGCCATCCGGTGCTGACCGGTTTCATTTCCGCCGCCGGATTGCTGATTGCGGCGGGGCAATTGCGGCATTTGCTGGGGGTGCCGGCGGGGGGCAGCACGCTCCTGCCAATCCTGCATTCGCTGGTGCAGGATCTGCCGCGGCTGCATGGGCCAACATTGCTCGTCGGTCTTGTGTCGGTTTTCTTTTTATACTGGTCTCGCAAAGGGTTGCAGCCCGTTCTTGAAAGTCTCGGGTTCCCCGTTCGGGTGGCCGCCCTGCTGGGCCGGGCGGCGCCTTTGCTGGCGGTGGCAGGCACCACGGCGGCCAGTTGGGCCTTTGGGCTTGGGGCGCGCGGGGTGGCCACGGTGGGTGCCATTCCGCCGGGCCTGCCCAGCTTTACCCTGCCCGGCCTTGATCTGGCCCTGTGGCAGCGCCTTGCCCTGCCGGCCTTGCTCATTACCCTCATCGGCTATGTCGAGACGATTTCGCTGGCGCAGACCCTTGCCGCCAAGCGCCGCGAGCGCATCGACCCCGATCAGGAACTGATTGCCCAGGGGGGCATCAATCTGGCGGCAGCCTTTTCGGGCGGAATGCCGATTTCCGGGGGTATCGCCCGCTCGGCGGTGAATTTCGATGCCGGAGCCGCCACCCCCGCCGCGGGGGCCTATACCGCGCTGGCCATGGCGGCTTCGACCCTGCTGCTGACCCCGGCGCTGGCGCATCTGCCGCAGGCCACACTGGCGGCCACCATCATCGTCCCGATCCTCAGCCTGGTCGATCTGCCGGCGCTGGGGCGGATCTGGCGCTACAGCCGGGCCGATGGGTTTGCCATGGCTGCCACGCTGGCAATCACCCTGCTGGGCGGGGTCGAGACCGGCCTGGCCGCCGGTGTGGCGCTGTCGATCGGGCTGCATCTGGCCCGTGCCGCGCGTCCGCATAGCGCGGTTCTGGGGCAGGTTCCGGGCAGCGAACATTTTCGCAACATCCGCCGTCACCGGGTGGTGGCCGCCCCCGAGGTGCTGTCGCTGCGCATTGACGAAAGCCTGTGGTTTCCCAATGCCCGGTTTCTGGAGGATCGGATTCAGGCCCTTGTCAGCGCCGATCCGGCCCTGCGCCATGTGGTGCTGAACTGTCCGGCGGTGAATTTCATCGATGCCTCCGCGCTCGATGCGCTGCTGGCGGTGAACGACCGGCTGAAAGATGCTGGGGTCGCGCTGCATCTGAGCGAGGTGAAAGGGCCGGTGATGGATCGTCTGCGCCGTTCCGACCTGTTGGACCGGCTCAGCGGATCTGTCTATCTGACCCATTTCGACGCGCTGGCGGCGCTGTCTCCAGCGCTCACACAGCAGACCATGGCCGCCCCCAGAACCCCATCCGAGCTTTAACATCACCCTTCAAACAATTGCAATTTCACGAAAATATCTATTGTTCTCAAATCTGTCCGGCTGCAATTCGGCAAGATCCAGGCTTTGCCACTCCCCGGTCACGATCTGCTCGGCCAGGCCGCGACCCACCGCCGGGGCCTGTTGCAGGCCATGGCCGGAAAAGCCGTTGCCAAGGTAAAGGTTGCGCCAGCGCGGGTGCCGCCCCAAAATCGCGTTCTGGTCGATCCGGTTATAGGCGTAGTGGCCTGCCCAAAGCCGCAGCACCTTCGATGCGGCAAAGCCCTCGGCGCGGGCGTGCAGTAGCGGCCAAAGACGGTTTTCGAACAGATCGGCCTCGGGCTCGAAATCATCCGGCGCGCAGGGCCCATCGGGTTCGGGCAGGGTCGCGGCCAGCCAATGCGGGCCCTCGGGGCGGATCCAGAATCCCTGCGGATCAATCACCAAGGGCGCCTCCGGGTGCCGCGCCTCTTTCGCATCAATCACAAAAACCGTGCGTTTTCGTGGCTCTACGGGAAGTTCCTCAGACAACCAGCGCAACGCCTGCGCCGCCCGTGGCCCCATTGCATTCACCACCGCCGCGGCTTGCAACCCGCCGCCAGAGGCCAGATCCAGCCGCTGGACCCGGCCGTCTCTGCCGCTCAGCCCGACCACCGTGTCGCGCTCAAACCGCACCCCCTGTGCCTGCGCCTGCGCCCGCAACCCGCCGAGCAGACCCATATTGTCGAACCATCCCTCGTTGCGCGGCCCGAAACTGCCGGCGGTGATCGTATCGAAGTTCATCCAGCCGAACCGCGCCCGCAGCGCCGCCGGACCAAGGATCTGCGTCTGCGCTCCCAGGCTGCGCTGCATCCGGGCCAGATCTTCCAGCCGCTCCGCCCCCTCGGTGCTGGCACTCAAGAACAGGTATCCGTTTTCCCGAAAGCCCAGATCGGGGTCTGATGCCGGAGAGTGCAAAATAGTACGCTAAGCCGACAGAACACGCTTTCCGTGATCGCGAAGGTTTCCGTTGGCATCGACGTAACGATAGAGGGTCACGGATTTGACGCCGAGCTCGGCCGCGAGGGCGGCAACAGAGGTGTCTCTATTCGCCATGGCGGCTTGCGCGAGCCGGACCTGAGCCTTTGTCAGGGCGAACTTCCTCCCGCCTTTTCGACCACGCGCCCGGGCGGCGGCAAGGCCAGCCATGGTGCGCTCCCTGATCAGGTCGCGCTCGAACTCAGCCAGCGTCGCGAAGATGCCGAAGATCATGCGACCGGCCGAAGTGGTGGTGTCGATTTCAGCACCCTGACCGGTCAGCACGCGCAGTCCGATGCCGCGATCTGACAGGTCGCGCACCGTGTTGACCAAGTGGGTCAGCGTGCGCCCGAGTCCATCCAGCTTCCAGACAACGAGAACATCCCCTTCCCGCAATGACCGCAGGCAGGCCTCCAGACCTGGACGGTCATCGCGCGCACCGGATGCCTGGTCTTCGTAGATGCGTTCCACGGGTACTCCGGCGACGGTCAGTGCGTCGCGCTGGAGGTCCAGCGACTGCGACCCGTCAGCCTTGGAGATGCGTGCATAGCCGATCAGCATGTTTCACAAACGTTCGTTTGAGACGTATTCGTGCGGGCGACGCTTTTCGTGTGAACTTGATCGCTAAGTGGCGGTCATTTTTTTTATTATTAAATGGCGTCCGAAACGCCACCAGGATTGCGCTTCGGACCCGGAACGACCAGGTCAACTGCCACGTTGGGGCTACCCTGAGCGGAAGCGGTAAATTCGTTGCCGCTACAACAGATCAAACGTCCCATTCGCGGTCTGGATCATGATCTCATCCAGAGCAGCACCGTCTTGCAGCACCCAAGCGACCTGTCCTGTCGGGACATAGCGGACAAAAGCTTCGGCCACGCTGTCGCTACCGCGCCCAGCCGTAGTGGCAAACGTCACGACAAAATCACTGGAGGTCCCATTGGCTCCGGTGATGAGGCGGTCGCCTTGCGTGTCATTGAAATCATGGACCCACTCGGTCCCGAACCCGGTAGCCACGCCATGGTGATAGAAGCTGTCGGCACCAGTCCCGCCGACCAGCTCGTCCCACCCAAAACCGCCATTCAGCCAGTCGTTGCCCGCACCGCCGTCAAGCGTATCAGCCCCGCCTTCACCGGACAGTACGTCATTTCCCGTCCCGCCAAAGATAAAGTCGTCCCCTGCACCGGCGGACAGGGTATCATTGCCCAGACCACCAAGAACCGTATCCGCGTCGAAGCTGACACTGTCGCCGTCTGTATCGGCATAGGTTGCATCAATCACATCATCGCCATCGGTGCCTGTCACGATGCCATCCCCAACGCTGGTGGTGGGGATATCCCCAAGCGACAGGCTGGTGCCGTCATCGAAAACCACGGCGTTGATTTCGCCGGCGGACCCGTCAGCATAAACACCTTCCAGTGTCAGGGTGCTGGTTGTGCCGTCGCCATTGTCGATGAAGGTGATGAAGGGCGGCAGCGGCCGGAACGGGAAAACGATGTCAAATTGTGCCTGATCCTCGACAAGGCCGCCAAGCACATCGCCAAGGGTGATTGCCGGTGTGACCTCGACCGGACCAAAGGGGCCGTCAATCACAACCGCCGGCACCAGTTCGACACCCAGATCTATGCCCACGACAAAGGCCAGTGCCTCGGTTCCCGACAACCCCTGAAACGGGGGTTCGACCCGGTCGCCGGTGCCGGCAAAATAACGCACCTCGCCTGTCAGGGCATTAAAGGCATCGGCCAGCCCCTGAAACGCAGCCTGCAAGGCCAGCAGGTCCATGGGACCGGTCAGATCAGGAATGGCCACGACGGTATCGCCGATGCGCGCTTCGACATAGCTGTAAAGGGCACGGGTTTCGCCGCGTGTTGCCGGGGCATCGCCGGACAGGCCAAGAACGTCGTCAAACAGCACTTCTTCGAAGTCATCGGAAATACCGGCGTTGTTCCACGGATCGGGGCCATCAGAACTGATCACCCCGTCCGCAGCCCCGGCGGCAAAGGATTGGTTCAGCACGTCCTGAACACGCTCTGCCAAACTGCCGGTGGCACCTGTGGACAAGGTGTAAGTCTGACCATTGTCAAGGTAGACGTTTGTCGAAAGCACCTGCGTATTGGCATTGCCAGCCGCGTCGCGCGCCCCTTCCATGACCACGATATCCAGATCGCCATCACCGTCGACATCGCGCAGGACTGCGACCCGGGTCAGATCGTCATTGGTTGCCAGAACGATATCTTCCGCCTCAAGCTTGGACAGGATCGAATCGTTGTGAACCCTGATACCACCGGCGATGTAATTGTGATGCTCGCGCACCTCGAAATTATAGGTAGCCCAAGCGCGCGGTGCCGCATCGCCTTTGATCACGGTATTGCCAACCGCGCTGATGGCCTGCGTCTGGGCCTGTTCGAACAAGTCGGCGGTCTGGGACGAATAGGCGATCAACTCGGCCCTTGCCGCAACGATGCAGCCATCGGAATCGACCAGCCGGACCGCGCCATTGCCAAGCTTCATCAGGAGACCGATCTCAACATAGAGTCCGGTTTCGGTCAAAAAGCTGTGGCCCGGAGTCGTGACAATCGGATCACGCCCGGTGTCAAACGTAAGCCGCACCAGGTGCTGTGTCGTGTTGGAAAAAAGCTTGTCAACGAAACCCGGCACCGCTGTGCCCGCGGCATCAAAAGCCAAGACAACATCATCGCAGGTGATATCTTCGATCGGCTTGGTTGTGCCATTCCACAATGTGATGGGCGTTCCGGCAACAAAGCAGCTTTCTTCTAGCGCCTGAATAAGTCGCTCGCGCGCTTCCGACCCAAAGACGGCCTGAAATTCGTTGAGAAACTCGTTTCGGGCATTTGCGCGGTCGTCGGGAAAGAAAACACCGACCCCGGGGATAGCAACATTGCCCAGAAGGATCTGATCAAAATTGCGCGCCGCCAAATTGATCAGGTTCTGCGACGGCACGGCCGTCTGTCTGAATTCGCGCACCACCGGGCCGATTTCGTCCAGCAGATCAAAACCTGCCCGTTGTGCATCCCGGAAATCCAGCGGATCGAACAAGAGTTCAAGATCCGCTTGTGTCGACGCATCCGCGGAAAGGTAAAGATCAATCAAGCCCTGCACCTGTTCGGCCGAGGCGGCATATCCTTCCGCCCCCCACTCCATGATCGCAAGACCCAATTCACGAATCTGAACCTCGTAACCGACAAGCCCCTCCCGAATGCCAAGGGCCGTCACGGCATCCGAGAAACCGGCGTCGATTTCCGCCCGCTCAAGAAGAAAGGCGCGCACGGCCTGCAATTCGGCCACGTAATCGCCGTTGGCCTCCGTCAGCGCATCGGTCAGTGTCGTTGATGCCTGAAAGATCGAAAGATCATGGGTGCGCCCGATCGCGTCAAAAACGTCTCGGGCGGAAACAAGGAATTCCGCGGGCGTAAAATCCTGATGGTTTGAAAAACGCCCGGCGCCGGTGCCGGACCCGACCCAATTGCCC
>CAZPWV010000040.1:0-10142 GCA_964590825.1 uncultured Rhodobacter sp.
TCACCGCCATCGCCTGGATTGGCTCGTCGTTTTACTTCATCGCGCTCGATCTGGGCCTGCGGCAGGCGCCCGACCTGCCCAAAGGCGCGCATGGCGAGGAATGGCAGGTGCATGGCGGCGGGTTTTACCACATCCGCAAGTTCCTCGTCGCGCCAGAGCGGATGCCCGAGCATCTGACCTGGTTCAAATGGGAAAGCTACATGACCTGGCTTTCCGGCGCGGCCATGCTGATGATGGTTTACTGGTATCGGGCGGACCTTTTCCTGATCGACCCGGCCAAGCTTGCGCTCACCCCCTGGCAGGGCATGGCGCTTTCGGCGGCCTCGCTCACCATCGGCTGGCTGATCTATGACGCCGCCTGCAAATCGCGTCTGGGCGATTACCCGATGGCCTTCATGGGGCTTTTGCTGGTGGCGCTCACCGCCATGGCCTGGGGCTATGCGCAGGTCTTCACCGGCCGCGCGACGCTTTTGCATCTGGGCGCCTATACCGCCACGATCATGACGGCCAATGTCTTCCTCGTCATCATCCCGAACCAGAAGATTGTCGTCGCCGATCTGGTGGCCGGCCGCACCCCCGACCCGCGCTATGGCAAGATTGCCAAGCTGCGCTCGATGCATAACAACTACCTCACCCTGCCGGTGATTTTCTTCATGATGTCAAACCATTACCCGCTGGCTTTCGGGTCGAAATACAACTGGGTCATCGCCACGCTGGTGTTTGTCATGGGCATCACCATCCGCCACTGGTTCAACAGCCAGCACGCCCGCAAACCCGCGCCCTACTGGACGATTCCCGCCACCATCGCGCTGTTTGCCGCCTGCGTCTGGCTTTCCACCCTTGGCCCCGAAGAGACCACAACCGGGCAAACCGCCCTGCCGCAATCGGCCCAGCGCTTTGCCGAAGCGGCGGGGTTTGAGGAAGCCACCGATCTGGTCCTTGGCAATTGCGCCATGTGCCACACCGCCGAACCCGCCTATGAGGGCATCATCGCGCCGCCGCGCGGGCTGGTGCTGGATACGCCCGAGGCGGTGGCCCGCGCCGCGCCGGAGATTTACCTCTTCGCCGGGCTGACCAATGCCATGCCGCCCGGTGCGGCAAATTTCATGGAACCCGAGGCCCGGGCCAGCCTGCGGGCTTGGTATGAGGCGGGGCGCAGCCTGCACCTGGCGCAGAACTGAGGCCAAACGAAAAGGGCGGCCCGCTGGCCGCCCTTCTCCTCCTCCCGATGTCGTCACACCCCTCCCGAGTGGACGACCTCGTAATAGATTTTCTCCAGCTCCGCCTTGTGCTCGGTTTCCTCCTGCGCGAGGAAAATGAAGGCCTCTTTCAGCGGGCCTTCGGGGGCGGTTTCGGCCAGTTCGGTGTATTGCTCCATCGCTGCGCTCTCGCGCATCAGCGCATATTGCAGCACCGCCTGATCGTCGGGGTTCTCGCCAAGGCTCGGCGTATGCACGCAGTCGGAAAACTTGGTATCGGCCACCGGGCGCTGAATCTCGACCGAGAGCACCGCGCTCACCGCCGGGTTTTCCGCCAGTTCGGTGAAAATCCGCACATGTTCCAGCTCTTCGGCGGCCAGCTCCTCCACCAGCCAGCGGATGTCTTTCGACACTTTCGGGATCAGTTCCGAATAGAACCGGTGCGCCACCCGCTCGAACTCGGTCGCCACTTCGAAGATTTCGCGCACCGTCGTCTTGCCCGACAGCCGCTCCTTGTTCGCCTCGCTCATTGCACCGTCTCCCTTGCTGCAAATTCCGCCAGAATCGTGCGTGAAACCCGGTGCCCGTCGGCCACGGCCGAAATCACATCGGGGCCTTTCACGCCATCGCCCACGGCATAAAGCCAGGGCTCCGAGGTGCGGAAATCGGCATCCACCTTGATCCGCCCGCGCATCCATTCAAGCTTTTCCGTCCACTCCGCACCCAGAAGCGAGGTATCGGCCATCTGCCCGATCGCCTCGATCACCATGGCGCCGGGGTGAACCTGCTCGTCAGCCTCGTTGTAAGAGGGCGCAAAGCGGCCCTCGGCATCAAAGATCGACGTCACCCCCCAGGTCCGCAGCCCGGTGACGGCGCCGCTTTCATCGCGCAGCACCTCCTGCGGGCCACGGCTGTCGATGATTTCCACGCCCTCTTCGGCGCCCTCGACCAGCTCTTCCTTGTCGGCCAGGAAATGCGCCCGGTCTTCCAGCGCGGTGAGCGTCAGGCCAACGCGCCCGTGCTTGATCTTTTGCAACCGCGCCATTGAGCGGGCAATGTCAAAGGCCACGTTGCCGCCGCCGATCACCACCGCCGTTTGCGGCACCGGCACCTCTTCGCCCGCCGTGATGCGGCGCAGCAGGTCAACCGCCTTTTCCACCCCCGGCCCTTCCGAGCCCGGAATCCGCGTGCCCCGCCCCATTTGCAGGCCAATGGCGACAATCACCGCATCAAAGTCGCGCTTGAGATCATCGAGCGAGACATCCACCCCCACGCGGGTGTTGCATTTGATCTCAACCCCCATCGCGGCAATCACGCCAATGTCGCGGTCAAGCGCGTCATAGGGCAGCCGGTATTCGGGGATGCCGTAGCGCATCATGCCGCCGGCATGGGGCAGCGCCTCGAAGACCACCACCTGAGTGCCTTCCCGCGCCAGATCATAAGCCGCCGTCAGGCCGCCCGGCCCGGCCCCAATAATGGCCACGCGCCGCCCGTTCGGCGCTTTCGGCCCGCCGATCAGCTCCAGCCGGCGCTCAAAGGGCACGTTGTCGATGATGTGGCGCTTGAGCCAGCGAATGGCAATCGGGTCGCCCTCGTGAAGCGCGGCGCAGGAGGTTTCGCATTTATGCGTGCAGATCCGCCCGCAGACTTCCGAGAAGGGGTTGGTTTCGTAAAGCAGTTGCAAGCCCCGGTCATAGTCCTGCTCGCGCACGGCGGCGATATAATCGGGGATCGACATATGCGCCGGGCAAGTGGCCACGCAAAGCCCGCACTCAACGCAGCGGTCGGCCTCCAGTATCGCCTCTTCGCGGGTGAACCCGGCGCAGATTTCCTCGAAATTGCCAATCCGCGCCTGCGGAGCCAATTCGCCCATATGCGAACGTTTGGTGCCCGAGAGCACCCGCCCCGCCTCGCGCCGGTAGCCGGCCTGCTTGTCTTTCCAGGGCTCTTCGAGGCCGGGAATGAAGCGGAAGGCATCCGGGTCTGTATCGACCCAGGTATATTCGTTCGACATGGTCAGCGAGCCGGTCATGCAGATGTCCACGCACAGCGCGCACCAGCAGCAGCGGCCATAGTCGATCAGCGGGCGCAGGCCAGAATCGCCTTTCTCGGTGTTTTGCCCCTCGACCGGCACCATGTCGATGGCGCCATTCTGGCAGATGGCCTCGCAGGTGCCGCAGCCGATGCAGGTTTCCATGTCGTTCTGGTGGAAGCCCCGGTAGCGCTCGGCGGCCTCGCGGGTGAAGGGGTCGGCAATGGTCACCGGCGCGTCAAGCACGCGCTTCCAGACCGTGAAGGGTGTCAGAACGTCGCGCAGCTTGCTCATGACATTACCTTTCGATTTCAGGGGGATAGGTATGGAGCGACACCATCAGCGCCGCCACGTCGGAAATATTGGTGCCGGGGATCAGATGCTCCAGAAGCGCCATCGCATGGGTATAGCTCGGCCCCCGCACATTGATCCGGCGCGGATAGCCCGAGCCGTCGGTGACGAGGTAATAGCCATATTCGCCGCGCGAGCATTCGCCTTTGATATAGGTCTCGCCGCGCGGAATTTTCCAATGCAGCACATTGGGCAGCCGCGCCATCACCGGCCCCGATTTCGGCATTTTGGCCAGAATCTGCCGGATCAGGTCGATCGAGGTCTGCACATCGTGCCGGCGCACCTCGGCACGGGCGTGGATATCCGACGCCGTTGCCACCGCCACGTCAAATTCGAGCTGGTCATAGACCAGATAGGGGCTGTCCTTGCGCACATCCTTCGCCACGCCGCCGGCCCGCGCATTGGGTCCGGTCACGCCGTAGGATTCGAAAAGCGCCGGGGGAATATGGCCGACGCCCCTGGTGCGGAGTTGAAAGACCGCGTTGGCAAACATCACCTTGTCCACATCGGCAAGGTATTTTTCCGCCGTCGCCAGCACCTCCTCCATCCGCGCCTCGAACCCTTCGGGCAGATGGCCGCGCACGCCGCCGGGCATGATGAACATGTGATAGACCCGCGCCCCGGTGAGTTCCTCGAAGCGGTCAAGCATCAGGTCGCGCACATAGGTCATCCACTGGCCGACGATGCCAAGGCCCAGCGCCCCGCCGATGCCGCCCAGAAACATCATGTAGCTGTTGAAGCGGCCCATCTCGAGGATCAGCGTGCGCATCCAGTTGGCGAGTTCCGGCACCTCGATGCCCGCCAGCTCCTCGACCGCCGCCGCATAGCAATATTCGTTGAAGTCCGGCTCGGGCACGCAGACCCGGCAGACGATCGGGAAAACCTGAATGAAGGTCCGCCGCTCCATCAGCTTTTCAAACCCGCGGTGCAGGTAGCCCACATGGGTCTTGCCCTCTACCACCTCGTCACCGCAGACGGTGAGTTCGACCGACATGTTGCCGGTGATGCCGGGGTGGTTCGGCCCGTGCCAGAGCTTCAGGTATTTGCCGGTTTCAAGGTCGATCTCAAGCTTGCCTTGCGCATCGGGCTGCGGGTATTGGCTGCGGTCTGGTTGAAAGGAAAACATCTCAGCCCCCCGGATAGAGTTTGGATTTCATGTGTTCGCGCGGGTCATGCGTGACGCGGCCGGGGCGCTCGGCATAGGTCTGCTGCGAATAGGCGAGGCTGTCGAAATCGCGCCGGTAGGGCGGCAGGTCGGTCCAGCCCTCAAGGATGAATTCCTCATCCACACGCGGGCTGCCCGGAAAGTCGATGCCGAACATCTCCTTGAGTTCGCGCTGATAGGTGGCGGCGGTGGGCCAGAGGTCGTGGATGCTTTCCATCACCGGCTCGTCGCGGTTCACCATCACGCGCAGCGCAAGCGTCTGGTCTTTCGCGCGGTTGTTGAGCATGTAGGTAAGCTGGAAAAGCCCCTCCTCCAGCCAATCGACGGCAGTGAGCAGCACCAGATGGGTGAAGCCCTCGACATCGCGCAGCTCGGTGGCGGCCCCGCGCAGGTTGGCGGCGAGCAGCGTGACAAAGGCCAGGTTCGGCCGCCGGGGCTCGAAGGCGCCCAGCTTGTGGCGTTGTTTCAGTCTGACATGCAGGGTTTTCATCATCTCACCAATTGTAATCCGGCATGTCCCAGTCCTTGATGACGGACTTCTGGTTGGCCTTGTACTGCGCGAAATTCTCGGCGTATGTGTTCGCCCCTTCGGCCTTGCCGGCGCGAATGAGCTTTTTCATCTCCATGAACCCGTGCAAAAGCGCCTCGGGGCGCGGCATGCAGCCGGCGATGTAAAGGTCAACCGGCATGTATTCATCCAGCCGCTTGATGGTGTTGTAGCTGTCCCAATACATGCCGCCGTTGATCGTGCACGAGCCCAGCCCGATGACGTATTTCGGCCCCTGCATCTGCTCATAGGCGCGCACTGCGCGCTTGAGGGTTTTCACGCTCAGATAGCCCGAGATGATGAGCAGGTTGGCTTGGCGCGGCGTCGGGCGCCATTGCACGCCATAGCGGTAGGCGTCAAAGCGCGGCGTCATCAGCGGGCGCATTTCAATCGCCCCGCAGCCGGTGCCGAAACCCAGGATCCACAGGCTGTTGGCACGCGCCCAGTTGTAGAAATTCTCGACAATCTGGAAGTAGCTCTTGGCGTGAACCTTGGGCGCGGCCTCGCAGAAATAGTCTTTCAGCGGCTCGATGGTGATTTCCTGCCCGTCGGGGGTGGTGACGGTGCGCACCCGCAACTCTTCCCGCAGGGGAATGGTTTTGTCGCGGTTTTTCAGGAACTTGTCGTCGATGTCTTTCATCTCTTACACCAGCAAAATGGCAAGCACGCCCACCGGCACGCCCCATTTCATGAAAAAGCGGATCGATTGCTCGACGCGAAAGCGCGGATGCACCACGCCGATGAAGGCCGAAACCATGTAAAGCGCAAACACCTTGAGCGCGAACTCGAACCAGTTGGTCGCCCCGCCAAAGAAGAGGTTCATGTAGATCACCGTTTTCGCCACCGGAAAGATGGCGCGGTTGGTCTGCAAAAGCGCAAGGTAGGCCGAATGGAACTCAGTCGGCGGGCCGATCGGAATTTCCTGCGGCGCCAGAACGGTGTCAAAGGGCGGGCGCATCATCGTGCCGACAAAGGCGAACATGGCGGCCAGCGTGGCGAGCGGGTTGGTGAAGAGCGTCCAGTGGAACAGCCCGCCCTGCTGCGCCGCGACAATCTCGGTGATGTCGAGCGTGTGGTATTGCACGGCGATGGCGTAAACCGCGAGACCCAAGGGCAGCTCGGCCATGCTCACCTGCGCCAGCCCGCGCGAAACACCAATGGCCGAATGCGGATGCCCGCTTTCGCCCGCGCCCAAGGCCATGCCCAGCGTGCCGAAGAACACAAAGTAAAGCGCCAGCACCAGATCTCCGGCAAAGGAGAAGTTCTGCGCCCATGTGCTGCCATAGATGGTGGGCACGAAGAGCAGCAGGCCAATGCCGCCCGAGAGCCGGAACACCGGGCCGAGGTAGAACATCACGCCATGGGTGATCTTTGAGCGCAGGGAAAAGTTCTTCACCAGATCGGCATAGTTTTGCCAGATCGGAATGCCGTGCCGGCCCCCCACCCGCGCGGCAATTTTCTGCACCAGCGCGGTCATCACCATGCCGTAGTTGAGCACGATAAAGAGCGTTGCCAACGCATAAGGGATCTGCATCCAGTGAAAGCTCATGCCACACCTCCCATCGCAATCAGGTAAACGGCCACGACGAACATCAGCACCTGCACCGCATAGGTCTGCCCATTGCCGCTATAAAGACGGCGGCTGAACTCGGCCGCGCTGCCCAGACCGCCGGTAATGGTGCCCCAGAACCGAGTGACCAGCGGCATTTCCATGAAGCCCATGGCCTTGCGGTAGGGCGCAAAGAAGTTCCAGGCGTAATGCGTGGTTTCGGGGCGGAACGGCCGCTCGGTCGAAAACACGATGTTGAACTGCTTGATCTTCACCGCATCGTGGTTTTTCGCGAGCAATATCAGGAACAGCGTGACGAAGATCACCGCAATCACCACCATGATCGCCACCGGGTTCCAGTTGCCGTAGTCCGACACCACCGCGCGCCCGTTCCAGACCAGCGGCTGATCGGCAAAAAGCACGTTGAGATATTCATCCACCCGCCGCAGCACGAGGCCCGGCACCACGGCAAAGCCGATCAGAAACGCGGTAAAGATCATCTGCGGCAGAACGATCCAGAACGGTGCCTCTTTTACCGCGCGCAGATCATCCTTGATCTGGCCCAGAAAGATCGTGTGGATCAGCCGGAAGAGGTAAAGGAAGCCCACCGGACCCGACATGAAGATCAGCACCAGGGGCAGGCGCAGGTCGGTATCCAGGATGGCGTTGTAGAAAATCCACCGCCCGCCGAAACCCGAAAGCGGCGGCACCCCCGACATGGCGATGATGCCAACCAGCACCGAGACAAAGGTGAAGGGCATCAGCGTGATAAGCCCGCCCATCTTGTACATCAGCTTGGTATGGGTGCGTTTCGCCACGCCGCCCACCGCCAGAAAGAGCATGGATTTATAGACATAGTGGTTGATGACGAACATCACCGCCAAAAGCCAGCCAAGGTGGTTCATCAGCGCAAGGCCGAAAAGCGCATAGCCCATCTGGGAAATCGAGCTATAGGCCAAGAGGCGTTTGGCATCTTCCTGAAACACCGCCAGCACCGCGCCGACAAAGGCCGAGATCCCGCCGATCCAGGCCAGCACATTGACCAGATCCAGCCCGTAAAGGCTTTGCCGGCCCATGCTCATGAGCAAGATGACAAGCCCGTAAAGCCCCGCCTTGAGCAAGATGCCCGAGACCATGGGCGAGACATCGGTCTCCGCCTCGGCATGGGCGCCGGGCAGCCAGATGTGCAGGCCGACGGCGGCGGTTTTCGTCATGAAGCCCAGCGCCAGCGCGGCGAAAACCCAAGGCGCCACGGGCGCGGCCACCAGCGCCAGAGCGCCAAGGGGCAAGGGTTGCACGCCCGCCGCCGCCAGCGCGAAGCCGATCAGCAGTAAAAACGCCCCGCCAAGCGAGAAGATCATGTAGCTCAGCGCATGGGGTTCCGATTGCTTGCCGCGCAGGATCAGGAAATAGCTGCCAAGCGTCATCACCTCCCAGGCGGCAAAGAACTCAAACGTCGTTTGCGCCTCCAGAAGCAGGGCAAGGCCCGCATACATCAGCATGGCGGGCGGGTAGAACCCCAACCGGCGGCCCTTTTCGTTGAACGAGGCCAGCAAGATGATCGCGCCGCCCAGGATCATCACCACCAGGAAGATCAGCTTGAGCGGGTCATAGCCCTGCACATGGGTGCCAAACCAATAGACCAGCGCGGCAATGGCAATGGCGTTCTTGATCCGTGCAGGCATCGGCTCCAGCGCCAGAAACGCCACCGCCGCCAGCATCGGCAGGGTGAAAAGCACATTGCCCAGCCCCGAGAGATCGCCCCAGACCGAACCCAGCCCGACCCCGGCCACCAGCGCCGCCATGGTGATGGCGCAATCGATCCGGTTGGGCACAAGGGCCGCCCCGGTGTCGCGTTTCATCGCCATGCCGAACCAGCGGAACATGTAAACCGCCTCGATCAGCGCCCCCAAAAGCACGAGCATCAGCACCGGCAGCCGCCCCGCCGCCACCAGCGCCTGCGCCAGTTCCCATTTGGCGTAAAAGCCGGGGAAAGGCGGCAGGCCCACCAGCATGGCGATGAAGGCGGCAAAAGCCAGCACCAGCGCCGGGCGGACGCGAATGGCGGCCCAGTCGGCGAGGCCCCGGCCCGTGACCATGGCCGAGAGCCAGAAGAGCCCCGCCTTGGCGACCGCATGGCTCAGCACAAGGCCGCCAGCCACATAAAGATAGGCCCCCCCCAGCACATCGCGCTGGCCGATCGCCACCAGCACAAGGCCGATCTGGCCAACCGAGGAATAGCCCATCAGCCGGCGGTCATTCTCTTGCCGCAGCGCAACGATATTCGAGCCGAGAAAGCTCAACAGCCCGATGCCGGTGAGCAGAGGCAGCCAGTCACCCCCCGCCGCGCCCACGAGTTTATCCACCGCGAACAGCGCCGCCGTGCCCGAAGCCGCCGAGAAAAGCGCCGAAAAGCCCGGATGCGCGGCGGTGTAAACATCAAGCGCCCAGCCATTGGCCGGAAACGGCTTGAGTTCCAGCACCAAGGCCATCAGCAGCAGGAAAAGCGCCAACCCCGCGCCGGAAAACACCATCGCCGTGGCCGGAATATCGTCGATATTGAGCGAGCCATTGGCGTGATAGGTAAAGATGATGCCAACGAGCAGCAGGATCGAGACGATCTGGCTGACGATCAGGTATTTGAACCCCGCCGCCACCGCGCGGATGTCATCGCTCAGAAGCACCAGCCCGCCGGTGGCAATGGCGATGAGTTCAAAAAACACGAAAAGGTTGAAGACGTCACGCGTCATCACCAGACCGGCCAACGCCATGACCAGCACCAGCAGCACCGCCATCGCGCCGCGCCCCAGCCGCAGCATCGGGCCGCGCAGCGACAGCGCCGAAAGCAGCCCGCCCAGAGTGATCGCCGCCAGCAGCGCCGCCTCGGCCAGCCCGACACGCAGGTTGATGGCAAAGGGCGGTGGCGCCCCGGCCGTGGTGATTTCCACCGTCGCCGCACCGCCCGCCAGCGCATAAAGCCAGCCAAAGGCGATGGCCGCCATCAGCCCGAGCGCGCCCAGCGTCAGCGCAAAGGCGATGTCGCGGTGGTTCCGGTTCACGAGGCCCAGCCCGAAAGCCGCACCCAGTCCAAGGGCAAGGATGTAAAGGGGGCTTACCATTTCAGCTCCGTGAAGGTTGAGATGTCAAGGCTGCGCCGCAGCCGGAAAAGCCGGTAGGCATAGGCCAGCATCAGCGCCGTGACCCCAAGGCCGATGACGATCGCCGTCAGCACCAGCGCCTGCGGCACCGGGTCGATGATCCGCGCCACGGCCTCGGCCGGGGGGGCGGCGGCGTCAAGT
>CAZPWV010000040.1:10152-11632 GCA_964590825.1 uncultured Rhodobacter sp.
TATGGGCGCGGTGCGGCCGGTCATGTAGCCCACCGCCACCAGCACCACATTGACGCCCGTGTCGGCAATGGTGAAGGCCACGATCATGCGCACGATATCGCGGTTGGTCAGCGCACCGTAAAGCCCGACGAGGATCAGCACAAAGCCAAGGGCAAGGGAAAGCTGGGCCATCACGCATCCTCCGTTTCTTCAAGACTTTCCAGGATCGAGGCAAATTCCGCCCCCACCTTCAGCCCGATCAGCACCGAAATCAGCGGGATGATGCCGGCCGAGGCCAGCGACCCGAAATGGCCCAAGGGCAGCAGGTCATTATCGAGAAAGCCGCCGGCAAATATCAGCCCCAGCACCCCAAGCCCCACATAGGCCAGCCCCGAATAGCTCTCGATGCGGGCAATCAGCCCATGGGCAAAGCGCCGCGACGGGTTGGCCAGAAGCGCCAGCAGCACGCCCGAGGCCAGGATCGCCCCGCCCTGAAAGCCGCCGCCGGGGCTCAGATGGCCGTTGGCCATCACATAGGCGCCCAAAAGCACGATCAGCGGAACCAGCATCCGGGTGCCGGTCTGCAACAATTCGCCCGAGGGCAGAAAGCCCGACCCCGAGGCCCCCGCCGGCGCCCGCGACTGCGCCAGCACCAGCGCGACGATCGCCGAGGTGAGAAACAGCACCGTCACCTCGCCCAGCGTATCCAGCCCGCGCCAGGTGATGATGATCGCGGTGACAACGTTTTGGGCCCCCACCTCGGGCTGGGCCTGCGTGGCGTAATAGGCGGCGCTGCGATTGAGTTCGGCATCGGGCACATAGCCCGCCGTCAGCGTCCAGAAGGCGATGCCCAACAGCACGAGCAGCCCCGCAATCAGCACGTTGCGGATCATTTCGTCCCCTCCCGCCGGATCCGGCCCATGACGAAAAAGAACAGGAATGTGGTCAGCCCCGAGCCGATCGCCGCCTCGGTCATCGCCACATCGGGCGCGGCCAGAAGCACGAACAGCACCGAGGCGAAGAGGCTGACAAGCCCCGCGCCCAGCACCGCCGTAACCGTCGAACGGGTGGCAATGGCCACCGCCGCCGCGCCAAGCATCGCAACCGCCAGCACGCCCGCCATGACAAGGGTGAATGTCATTTCAGATCCTCCGCATCCTCGGCCAGCGCATCGGCCAGCGTGGCCCCGGTCGCCTTGGCCCCGGCCCGATGCGCCGCCCGCGCCAGCACCTGCGACGACAGCGGGTTGGTGAACATCAAGAACAGCGCGATCAACAAGAGCTTCAGCCCCCAGCCGGGTTCCAGCAGCGCCGCCCCGCCCATGGTCAGCAGCGTGCCCAGCGTGGTGGCCTTGGTGCCGGCCTGAATGCGGGTGAACGTGTCGGGCATCCGCCAGATCCCAAGCCCGCCCAGCGCCAGAAACGCCGCCCCCAGAACCAGCACCGCGTAACCGAAAAAGGACATCATTTCTCGCCCCCCTCCAGATAGCGGGCGGCAACGA
>CAZPWV010000041.1:0-4271 GCA_964590825.1 uncultured Rhodobacter sp.
CTCGGGCGGTTTGCAGCTTTACGGTTGCGGCGGCGAGGGCGGCGTGGACAACACCTCGACCACCACGCTGAACTTTTCCTCGACCAACGCCGATTACGCCTCGGCGGTGACCGATGTCAGCTTCCGCCTGAACGATCTCGACGTCGGGCCGACGAGCGATTTCCACCAGGATATCGTGACCATCCGCGCCTATGACGCCGATGGCAACCTGTTGCCCGTCACCTACACGCTGGAAGGCGGGCAGACGGTTTCCGGCAACACGATCACCTCGCATGACCTCGACAATGGCGGCACCATCACTTCGGCCTCTGCCACCGGCTCGGTGCTGGTGCAGATCGATGGCGTGGTGGCGCGGATCGAGATCGATTATGACAACGGCGGCAACTCCGACCAGGCGATCACCGTTACCGACATCACCTGTGAAACCGTTCCGGCGCAGGATGCCGAAGAGGGCGATGACACAATTCTGGGCGGCGAGGGCGACGATACCATTTTGGGGCAGGGCGGTGACGACCTGATCTCCGGCGGGGCCGGTGCCGATGCGCTTTCGGGCGGCGATGACCGCGACGTGATCCGCGCCGCTGCGGGCGACGATGTCGATGGCGGCGCCGGTGGCGACGATTATGACACGCTCGACCTGACCGGGCAGGGCGCCTACCGGGTGGTGAACACCAGCACCGACAGCAACGGCAACGGGCTGGATGGCACGGTCGAATTCCTCGACCTCGACGGCAATGTGACCGGCTCGCTCGACTTCACCGAGATCGAGAACATCATCGGCGATGCCGTCAACCTGAACCCGAATGCGGTGAACGACACCGCCACCACCGCCGAGGACAGCCCGGTGACGGTGAACGTTCTGGGCAATGACACCGACCCGAATGGCGACACGCTGACGGTGACCGGGGCCAGCTCGCCCGATGGCACCGTTGTGGTGAACCCCAACGGCACGCTCACCTTCACGCCGGATGCGAATTTCAACGGCGAGACGACGATCACCTATACCGTCTCCGATGGCCATGGCGGCACCGATACCGCGACCGTGACCGTCAACGTCACCCCGGTGAACGATGCGCCCGACGCGGTCAACGACAGCGCCGATACCGGCTTTGAAACCGCGGTCACCATCCCGGTTCTGGGCAATGACACCGATGTCGATGGCGACACGCTGACCGTGGTTTCGGCCAGCTCGCCCGATGGCACCGTGGTGGTCAACCCCGATGGCACGATCACCTTCACCCCGGCCGACGGCTTCGAGGGCGAGGCGAGCATCACCTACACGGTGCGCGATCCGGCCGGCCTGACCGACACCGCGACCGTGACCGTGACCGTGGCCGAAGACCCGCGCGATGGCATCGTCGAAGGCACCGCCGGCAATGACCTGATCGACACCGGCTACACCGGCGATCCGGAGGGCGACATGGTCGATGCGGGCGATGCGATCCTGCCCGGCGACGCGCCGAACGACGACCGTATCGAGGCCGGCGACGGCAACGATACCGTGTTGGCCGGGCTGGGCGACGATACCGTCACCGGTGGCACCGGCAATGACTCGATTCTGGGCGAGGATGGCGATGACAGCCTGAGCGGCAACGAAGGGCGCGACACGCTCACCGGCGGTCTGGGCAATGACACGCTCGATGGTGGCGACGAGGCCGACAGCCTTGGTGGCGGCGCCGGCGATGACAGCCTGCTGGGCGGTCTGGGCAACGACACGATCAACGGCTCGACCGGCAATGACACCGCCCAGGGCGATGCCGGCAACGACTCGATCGTCACCGGCGAGGGCAATGACCTGGCCGATGGCGGCGATGGCGACGATTACATCAATACCCGCAATGCGGTGGCGGCGCCCGATCTGGGCTATCCGGGGCTCTACCCGGCCGATGCCAACCCGAATGACGACCTCGACACCGTCTATGGCGGGGCGGGCAATGACACGATCCTGACCGGCGACGACCGCGACTACATCGATGCGGGCACCGGCCATGACGTGATCGATGCGGGCGTGGACGAAGACACCGTTCTGGGCGGCGAAGGGGATGATCTCGTCACCGCCGGCGAGGGTGATGACCTTGTCGATGCGGGCGCGGGCAATGACACCGTTTACGGCGGCGTCGGTCCGGGCTACCCGGATGCGATCAACATTCCCGATGCCACAGATCTGGTGCCGAACAACGGCATGGACACCATCCATGGCGGTGACGGCAATGACGTGATCTATGGCGAAGACGATGACGACCTGATTACCGGCGATGCGGGCAACGACTACATCGACGGCGGCATCGACGAAGACACGATCACCGGCGGCACCGGCAATGACACGATCCTGGGCGGCGCAGGGGCCGACCAGCTTGGTGGCGGCGACGACCGCGACACCTTCCTGGCGCCGACGGCGGCGGCAGGTATCGGTGATGTGGTCGATGGCGGCGAGGGCGGCGACGATTTCGACGTGCTCGACCTGACCGGGGCCGGCCCCGTCAGCATTGCCTACGATCCGGCCAACCCCGAAAACGGCACCGTCAGCTTCCTCGATGACGACGGCAATGTGATCGGCACGCTGGAATTCAGCAATATCGAGACCGTCATCGTCGATGAGGGCGATGGCATCGTCGAAGGCACCGATGGCGCCGATCTGATCGATTACGATTATACCGGCGACCCCGAAGGCGACCTGATCGACCATGGCGATGCCCTTGTGTCGGGCGATGCGCCCGAGGATGACCGCGTTGTGGCCGGGGCTGGGGACGATACCGTCCTGTCCGGGCTGGGCGATGACACCGTCGAAGCTGGCACCGGCGACGATCTGGTCGATGGCGGTCTTGGCGATGACAGCCTGCTGGGCGAAGCGGGCGACGATACGCTTGCGGGCGGCGCCGGCAATGACACGCTGATCGGTGGGGTGGGCAATGACAGCGCCGCGGGCGGCGATGGCGACGATGTCATCAACACCGCCGACGGCAGCTATGCGCCCGACCGCGGCTATCCGGGCCTCTTCCCCGGCGACACCAACCCGACGAACGACCTCGACACCGTCTTTGGCGGGGATGGCAACGACAGCATCACCACCGGCGACGACCGTGACCTTATCGATGCGGGCGCCGACAACGACACCGTGGATGCGGGCTGCGACGACGACACCGTTCTGGGTGGCGACGGCAATGACTACATCATCGGCGCCGAAGGCTCGGACAGCATCGATGCGGGCGCGGGGGACGATACCGTCTATGCCGGGCTTGCACCGGGCTACCCCGACAGCCTGAACATCCCCGATGCGACCGATCTCGTGCCCGACAACGGCCGCGACACGGTGCATGGCGGCGACGGCAACGACGTGGTCTATGGCGCCGATGACGACGATCTGCTGTTCGGCGATGCCGGCAACGACCTGCTCGACGGCGGTATCGACGAGGATACGCTCTCGGGTGGTGCGGGCGCCGATACGCTGATCGGCGGTCAGGGCGACGACTCGCTTACCGGCGGCGCGGGTGCCGATACGATGTCGGGCGGCGACGACCGCGACACCTTCAGCGTGCCGACGGCCGAAGAAGGCGCTGGCGATGCGATC
The DNA here is from genome assembly GCA_964590825.1 of uncultured Rhodobacter sp. Classification (GTDB taxonomy): domain Bacteria; phylum Pseudomonadota; class Alphaproteobacteria; order Rhodobacterales; family Rhodobacteraceae; genus Rhodobacter. Next base: position 3,569 of record CAZPWV010000041.1, read on the forward strand.
GACGGCGGCGAGGGCGGCAACGACAACGACACGCTCAACCTCACCGGGGCCGGCCCGCTGCGGGTGCTTTATGACCCGTCGAACCCGGAAAACGGCACGGTCAACTTCCTCGATGACGATGGCAATGTGACGGGCACGCTCACCTTCCAGAACATCGAGAATGTGATCCCCTGCTTTACGCCGGGCACGGTGGTGGCCACGCCCAAGGGCGAGCGGCTGGTGGAAGAGTTGGTCGAAGGCGACAAGGTCCTGACCCGTGACAACGGCATCCAGGAGATCCGCTGGGTCGGGCGGCGCGACATTTCCCGCGCCGAACTGATCGCCGCGCCGCATCTCAAGCCGGTGCTGATCCGTGCCGGTTCGCTTGGCAACGGTTTGCCCGAGCGTGACATGCTGGTGTCGCCGAACCACCGGATGCTGGTGGCCAACGAACGCACCGCGCTCTATTTCGAAGAGCACGAGGTTCTGGTGGCGGCCAAGCATCTGGTCGATAACCGCGGCGTGAAAACGGTTGAGACGCTGGGCACCAGCTATCTGCACTTCATGTTCGATCGGCACGAGGTGGTTCTGGCCAATGGCGCCTCGCTCAAGGCCCGCGCGCTCATTCTCACCACCGGTGCCCGGTGGCGCAATCTGGGTGTGCCCGGCGAATTCGAATACCAGACCAGGGGCGTGGCCTATTGCCCGCACTGCGATGGCCCCC
>CAZPWV010000041.1:4281-11492 GCA_964590825.1 uncultured Rhodobacter sp.
TGGCCAATGGCGCCTGGACCGAAAGCTTCCAGCCGGGCGACCAGACGCTGGGTGGCATGGGCAATGCGCAGCGCGGCGAGATCTTCGAGCTCTTCCCCGAGCTGAAAACCGAAGCCGGCATCGAGGCCTATGGCGCGGCGCGCCGGACGCTGAAAAAGCACGAGGCGGCGCTCTTGATCCGCGGCTGAGCCAAGGCGACAACGTGGGGGCAATTGCGGCGTCCGGGGGGAACCCTGGGCGCCGTTTTCCTGCGGGGATGTGGCAAAATTCTGGCACGGGCCGGTCGTTTCGGGCAGCGAAACGGTGAGTTGTGCAAGATTGTGACAAAATTTCGGCAGTTTACCTTTCGTAAACGCGGATCATGCAGTATCCTTTCCACGGGGGCGTTCCGAAACTCAGTTCCACTGGGACAAGGGCGTGAATAATGGCTGCTGGTTGCGAATTCACTGTGGCGGCGGAGCCGCGGGACGACTGCCTTGGCTTTGGGGTGGATGGTCTTTGCGTGGTTGAAACGCGGACGCAGTTTTTTGGCTACGACGGTGTCGATGGGCTTTGCGAAGGCCGCGACGCGCAGGGCGTTTGCATGTTCACGGCGGATATTCGGCAGGTGCTTGGGTCTGTGCCCTGCTATACCGCGTCTTCCCTTGTGGCCACCTCCCAGGGTCAGGTGCAGGTCGGGTCTCTGACCCCCGGCATGCGCGTGATTACCCGCGACAACGGGATGCAGGAGTTGCGGTGGGTCGGGCGGCGCAGCTTTGGCTGGCAGGCGCTCGGGCTCAACCCGCTCCTGCGCCCGGTGCGCATTGCGGCGGGGGCTCTGGGCGGCGGGTTGCCGGAACGGGATATGGTCGTTTCGCCCAATCACCGCTTTCTGACCCGGCTTTCGGGCGTGGGTGAAGACGGCGAAAGGCTGACCATGGCGCGGGATCTGATTGGTCTCGAGGGGGTGGTTGCGGCGCCTTGCACCGAAATCACCTATTGGCAGCTTCTGTTTCCGCGGCACGAGCTGGTTCTGGTCGATGGCAGCTGGTCGGAAAGTTTCCGCCCGACGGCGGTAAGCCTTGCCGCGCTGGGGGCCGAGGGGCGCGATTCCTTGCGCAGTGCGGTGCCCGGCATCGAGGACGAGGTGCAAAGCGGCTTTGACGCGGTGCGTCCCTTGGCCGAACTGGGTTCTGCCGCCTGAGCGGCCAGGCCGGAACGGTCCTTCCTCTGTAAACGGTTGGCCTGTCCCTTGGGATGGGCCTTTTTGTTGCCGCAATGGCGCTGAAAAATCGTCACACCCCCGGCCCGAAACCGCCATCCTGCCTCGCCATGGTTAACGCATGACCCCGCAAACGGGCACGAGCAGAGGCAGCGATGGCGACGATCAACGGTACCACGGGTAATGATTCCCTCAACGGCACGGCCTATGCCGACAGCATTACCGGCTATGCCGGCAATGACACGATCAACGGCGGCGGTGGCAACGACACGCTCAATGCAGGTGACGGGAATGATTCGATTCTTGGATCGACCGGCAATGACCTGATCTATGGCGGCACCGGCAATGACACGATCGAGGGCGGGGCCGGCGCCGATACGATCTATGCCGGTTCGGGAAATGACGTCTGGCTGGCGGGTGACAGCACCTCCGGCTCGGACGTGGTCTATCTGGAAGATGGCGATGATCTGGCCTATGCGGGCTGGTTTACCTCGGGCACGCCCGACCGGCTCGATTTTGGCACCGGCAATGACACGCTTTCGCTCACGGCGCTGCCGGCTGCCAACAATCAGGGCATCACGCTGAACGATGATGGCACCTCCACCACCACCGGCTTCACCTCGGTCATTCTGAATGTTGAAAACGTCATCGGCAACGATGGCAACAACGCGCTGACCGGCAACTCTGCCGCAAACCTGCTCGATGGCGGGGTGGGCAACGATACGCTGATCGGCAATGCCGGAAACGACACGCTGATTGGCGGGGCCGGGGCCGATTCGGCCAATGGCGGCACCGACAACGATTCCATCACCGGCGACGCCGGCAATGACACGCTTTTGGGTGGCGACGGCGACGACACGATTTCCGGCGGGCTCGACAATGACTCGATCCTGGGCGAGGCCGGCAATGACCTGCTTTCGGGCGATGACGGCACCGATACGATCTCGGGCGGGGTGGGGGACGATACGCTGCTGGGCGGCACCGGCACCGATCTGCTCAATGGCGATGATGGCGCCGACAGCCTCGATGGTGGCACCGACAACGATACGCTGAACGGCGGCACCGGCGACGATACGCTGCACGGCGGCACCGGCGCCGATGTGCTGAACGCCTCGGCCGGCATGGACTACGCCGATTACACCGACTCGGGTGCTGGCGTGAACATCGACCTTGGGGCCGGAACCGCCACCGGGGGCGATGCCACGGGTGACACGCTGAGCGGTGTCGATGGCATCTATGGCTCGGCCTATAACGACACGCTGATCGGCTTTGACGGGTTCAGCGCCGATCCGGCCGACCCCTATACCAATGTGCTCTATGGCAATGCCGGCGATGATTACATCGACGGGGCAGGCGGCGACGACAGCCTTTATGGCGGCGCCGACAATGACACCGTGCTGGGCGGGGCGGGCAATGACCTGGTCGATGGCGGCACCGGTAACGACAGCCTCGACGGTGGCACCGGCAACGACACGCTTTCGGGCGGCGATGGCGACGATTACATCGACGGCGGCCTGGGCGATAATTTCTATGATGGCGGGCTTGGCTCGGACACGATCTATCTTCAGGATGGATCGAGCGGCACGGTGAATGGCGCCGAAGATGGCGATGACACCGATTCCGATGTGCTGATCCTCGACCGCGACAGCGCCACCATCACCTATGACACCGACAACCCCGAAAACGGCACGATCACCTGGTCGAACGGGTCGGTCACCACTTTCACCAATATCGAAAATATTCAATATGTTCCGTGCTTTACCCCCGGAACGATGATCGAGACAAAAGGCGGTCTGGTGGCGGTGGAGCAGTTGCAGCCCGGCCAGCGGGTGCTGACGCGCGACAATGGCTATCAGCCGATCCGCTGGATTGGCAGCCGGGCGCTGAACGCCCGCGATCTGGCGCTGCGGCCGCAGTTGCAGCCGGTGCAGATCCGGCGCGGCGCGCTGGGGCAGGGGCTGCCCGAGGTCGATATGGTGGTGTCGCCGCAGCACCGGATGCTGCTGACGGGCACGCGGGCCGAACTGTTCTTTGGCGAGGCGGAGGTGCTGGCGGCGGCGCTGCACATGGTGGGCACCCCCGGCATCGAGCGGCTGGCGGTGACCGAGGTCAGCTATCTGCACATCATGTTCGACGCGCATGAGATCATCCGTGCCGATGGCGCCTGGACCGAGAGCTTCCAGCCCGGCGATCTGAGCCTGCGCGGCCTCGACGATCCGCAGCGCGACGAGTTGTTTGCGATCTTCCCCGAGCTGCGCGAACGTGCCGGGGCGCAAAGCTGGGCGGCTGCGCGGCTTTCGCTCAAGGCGCATGAGGTGCGGGTGCTGATGGCCGCCTGAGGCGGCGACCTGGATTTGGGCCGGAGTCACGGCGCCGTGTCTTGACCGGATGCGTTTTCGGGTGCATCACCAGAACAACCGATACAAAACAAATAACTCGGGCAGTTCAAATGGCACAATCTGGTTACCACGGCCCCGAAGGCGGGTTCGATTTCGTTGGGATGCGGCACCGCTCCGGTGCGGTGGAAATCGTCTATGACGATGGCGTGGCGCGGCGCATGGTGTGGCGCGTGCAGGGCGCGGTCAAGGAAAGCCAGCTCAGCGATGCGCTGGCCCGTGCGGCGCGGCAGGTCAAGGTTCTGCCCGCGCTTTACGCCGAATTGCGCAAACGCTCGATTGTGATCGAGGCGGTCGCGGTCTGAGCTTTGCCTTGCAAGGCATTGATTGAATGAAAAAAATGGCCGGATGCACGCATCCGGCCAGGAAGAGGGCCGACAGGGGACTGCGGCGCTCGGGTCTCAGAGGCTCCAGAACGGGCGGCGCAGTTCCTGGCGAACATGGCGCGGTTCAAGGCCGATATCGTGCAAAAGATGGGTGTCGAGCCGGGCCAGCGCGGTGCGGCTGCGCCGGGTGGTGGCCCAGTGCATCATCAGCCGGACAAGGCCGGCGGCTTTCATCGGTGCCACGAGAGCGCGGTGCAGCGAGAGGCTCGACATCGGATTGACCTTTTCTGTATTGATACAATGCAGGGGTATCTGCTAGATGGATATACAAAAGCCACACAATCCGCGCGAGAGAAACATTGTGACTGATACAAGTTGGAAGCCGGACCTGTCGCCACAGGCGGGGCCGAAATATCTGGCGCTGGTGCGGGCCCTGCGCGAGGGGGTTCGGCGCGGCGATCTGGGGGCCGGGTCGCGCCTGCCCACGGTGCGGGATCTTGCATGGAAACTGGGGGTTACGCCCGGAACCGTGGCGCGGGCCTATCAGATTGCCACGCAGGAAGGGCTGCTTGAAGCGGCGGTGGGGCGCGGCACATTTGTATCGACACAATCGCGTCGCCTTGGCCCGACCGAGCCGCTTTACCGGGCACCGCTGACCGACCCGGACGACCATGACGGCATTGTCGATCTGCGCTCGCCGCAGCTTCCCGATGTCGGGCAAAGCGCGGCCTTGGCGCGGGCCATGGCCGAGGCGGCGGCATCGCTGGGGGCGCAATATCTTGAATACCCCGGCCTGCGCCGTGACCGCTATTGCCGCGAGGCGGCGCTAGAGTGGTTTGCGCATTGCTCGATGCAGGGGCGCATCGACGCCGACGATCTGGTGCTGACCCATGGCGGGCAAAACGGCATCAACATCGTGCTGCAATGCTGTTTGCGCGGCGAGCGTCCGGTGGTTTTGTGCGAGGAACTGGCCTATCCGGGCTTTCGCCACGCGGTGCGGCTGGCCCGTGCCGAGGTGGTTCCGGTGGCGCTTGATGACGAGGGCATGGTGCCGGAGGCGCTGGATGCCGCCTGCCGGCGCCACGGCGGGCAGGTGGTCTGTGTCACGCCCGATGCGCAAAACCCCACCGCCGTGCGGATGGGCAGTGCCCGCCGCGCGGCGATTGCGGCGGTGGCACGGCGCCATGATCTGCAGATCATCGAAGACGATTGTTACACCGCGCCGGTTTCGGGGCTGGATGCGCTGCGGGTGATCGCCCCCGAGCGCACCTGGCATGTCACCTCGCTGTCGAAAACCATTTCGGCGGGGATGCGCTTTGGCATCGTGGTGGCGCCCGAGGGCATGGGCGAGGCCGGGCGGCTGACGGCGCAGCATTCCTTTTTTGGTCTGCCGCGCCCGGTGACCGATATCGTGACACGGCTGTTCAGCAGCGGCGAGGCGATGGCGCTGCGCCATGGAGCACAAGAGGTGATGAGCCGCCGCTTGCAGATGGTGGTGCAGGCGATGGGGGCGCAGGATATCGTCTGGCAGCCCGGCCTGAGCTTCATCTGGCTGCGCCTGCCGATCGGCTGGCGGGCCTCGACCTTCGCGCGCATGGCCGAGGCGGAGGGCGTGCTTCTGCGCTCGGCCGATGAATATGTGCTGGCCGATGGCCATGCCCCCAATGCGGTGCGCATCGCGCTTTCGGGTGGGGTGGCCGAAGAGCGGCTGATGCGCGCGATCGCCCGGTTGCGCGAAATGCTGGAGAACCCGCCGCGCGACCTGCCGGTGTGACGACCCTGCCGAGCGCCTTCCCCTGGGTCTCTTTGCCAAAAATGCAGGCAGAGCCCGGTTTTTTGCGCAATGGCATGGCAAATCGGCGCAGGCTCCCCCTTTTCACCGCCAATGCCATGTGCAAACCTGCCCGAAAGCGCCCCAAGAGCGCGAAGGGAGAATATTCATGTCGGCATCCCCGTTCCGGCGATGGGCCCGCTCGGAGACAGTGAACGGCTACCTGATGGTCAGCCCGACGCTGCTCTATGCGGCGTTGCTTCTGGCTGCGCCGCTGGTGACCATCGTCGCCTATTCGTTCTTCACCGATGGCTATCTTGTCGTGATCCACGACTGGACGGTGCAAAACTATATCGACGCCTGGAGCGACCCGATCTTTCGGGCGATCCTGTTCCGCTCGGTGCTGGTTTCGGCGCTGGTGACGGCGGTCACCGTGGCGCTGGCCTTTCCCATCGCCTATTTCATCTCCTTTTCGGTTCCCGCCTCGAAAAAGTCGATGTGGCTGTTCCTTATCACCATTCCGTTCTGGACCTCGTATCTGATCCGGGTGTTCCAGTGGAAGGTGATCCTGAACTACAACGGCGTCATCAATTCGATCTTGGTCGGGCTGGGCATCACCGATGAGCCGTTGCAGATGCTCAACTCGATTGGCGCAATTGCGATCACGCTGGCCCATGCCTATGCGCCCTTCGCCATTTTACCGATTTTCGTCAGCCTTGAGAAAATCGACCGTTCGCTGCTGGAGGCCGGGCGGGATCTGGGGGAAAATCGACTGATGACCTTTTGGCGGGTCACGCTGCCCTTGGCCATGCCCGGCGTGATCGGCGCGGTGATGATCGTCTTCATCCCGACGATCGGCGATTATGTCACGCCGGAACTGATTGGCGGTGGCAAGCTGCCGATGGTGGCGAACATGATCCAGAAAGACATGCTGAAGCTCGACAACAAGCCCTTGGGCTCGGCGGTGGCTGTGTCGGCGATGCTGGTGGTGGCGGCGGTGGCGTTGTTGTTCCTGTTCCTCAACCGGCGTTTCCTGAGGGGGCAGAAATGAAATTCTCCGGCCTGCGCGCCTATGCGATTTTCTACCTCGCCTTTCTTTATGCGCCGATCCTGCTGCTGCCGGTCTTTGCCTTCAACGATGGCACGATCATCGCCTTTCCGCTCAAGGGTTTCACCCTGGAGTGGTTCCGGCAGTTGTTTGGCAACAGCACGTTGGGCGGGGCGCTGAAGAATTCGCTCATCATCGCGGTCTCGACCTCGATCCTGGCCACCACGCTGGGCATTTTCGCCGCCCGTTCCGGCACGCGCTACCAATACCCCGGCAAGGCGGGGGCGATGGGGCTTATCATGCTGCCGCTGGTGCTGCCCGAGATCATCGTGGCGGTCTCGCTTCTGGTGGTGCTGCTGGGCATGGGGGTGCAGTTGTCGATCCTCACCGTCATCCTTGGCCATGTGCTGGTGGCGACGCCCTATGCGATTGCGGTGCTCAACGCCGCCTTTGCCTCGCTTGACCGCTC
>CAZPWV010000042.1:0-8131 GCA_964590825.1 uncultured Rhodobacter sp.
GGTATTGCCGCCGGGGTAGCCCACAAGGCCCTGGGTGGCGAGGAATTCGTTGTAAAGATCAATGCCGCCGCCGTGGTATTGCCAGGCGTTCATGCCGCGCGCCGAAAGCGCGAAAGGCACGGCCGCAGCCACCGCCCAGCTCGGGTCCTTGCCCCAGTAGTAATAGCCCACGGTGTGGCAGGCCTCGACGGTGCCGGCAGCGGTGGCATCGGCGGCTTGCAGGCCGGGAACGATCTCGCCGCCCGCAAAGACCTGAATCTGGAAATTGCCGTCGGTGGCTTCCGACACCATCTTGGCCATCACTTCCGCGCCGCCGTAAATCGTATCGAGCGACTTCGGGAAGGACGAGGTCAGGCGCCAGGTCACCTTGGGCGCGGCCTGTGCCAGTGCCGGGGCGGCCAGCGTGGTGGCGGCGGCGCCACCCAGCGCGGCCTTGGTCAGAAATGAACGACGATCCATAGGGTTCTCCTCCCGTAAAACTCTGGCGCGGCGCGGGGAGGCGCTGCGCTCGTGCGGAAACTGGCATTGTGCGGCGGCGCTGTCCAGTGCGCGCAGGCGAGAAAAGCCGCAAGCCGGGCGGTAATTTGCCGCGCCGGGCCGAAACCGCCGGCCCTGCCGGAGCCTGCTTTGGCCTGCCGGCGCCAAGGCGGAAAATTCCGCCGCAAGAACGGGCGGTTGCGTGAAAAGGCGGCAATCCGGGGCGGGGCCTTTGGCCGCGCCTTTGGCCGCGTCTTTGGCGGGGGGCCTCAGCGCGCGTCGGGCAACTGGATGCGGGCAACCTGTTCGGCGATCGGATCGACCGAGAGCGGATGCGTCTCGCCCGAATGCGCGGCGGGGTCGCCGATGGGCTGCCAGCGCCCGCCCTTGAAGATTTCCAGCGCCGCGAAATTCGCCTTGTAGCCCATCTTTTTCGAGCCGGGCACCCAATAGCCCAGATAGACATAGGGCAGCCCGGCGCGGCGGGCGATGGCGACGTGGTCGAGGATCAGATAGGTGCCAAGGCTCGCCTCGATCAGGGCGGGGTCGTAGAAACTGTAAACCATGCTGACGCCGTCATCGAGCACATCGGTCAGGCAGACCGCCGAAAGCGGCTCGGCGCTGCCCTTTGGGGCGCGGCTGTCGCGGTATTCGATCACCCGCGTTTTCACCGGGGTTTCCTCGATCATCGCGGCGAATTCGAACAGATCCATGTCGGCCATGCCACCCTCGGCGTGGCGGGCGTCGAGATAGGCGCGAAACAGCGCGAATTGTTCTTCGGTGGCCCAGGGGCTGGTGGCGTGGCGGCGCAGATGGGCGCAGCGCTTGAGCACCCGGCGCTGGGTCCGCGAGGGAAGGAAATCGGCCACCCGGATGCGCGCCGACAGGCAGGCGGTGCAATCGGCGCAGGAGGGGCGGTAGAGCACGTTCTGCGAGCGCCGGAAGCCCTGCCGTGACAGCGCATTGTTCAGCTTTTCCGCGCCCTCGCCTTGCAGCGCGGTGAACAATTTCCGCTCCGAGCGGCCCTCGAGATAGGGGCAGCTTTGCGGCGCGGTGACATAGAATTGCGGAACAAGCGGAAGCGAATGGCGCATGGTGTCGGGGCAAGGAAGGGTCGCAAGGACCGGAGGCAGGGGCGGCGCTGGGCAGCCAGGGGTCTGGCGGGCGTCCGGGCACAGGCTAGCAAAGCGCGTCGCCCGCGCCAAGCGCTTCGTTCGATCAAATGCAAAACCCCGCCCGAGGGGGGCGGGGTTGCAGTTTGGGGCCGCGGTATGGTGCCGCGGTTCGGGGCCGCGGTATGGGGCAAGGGCCGTGCCCCCCGGCTCAGTATTTCCCCGCCTCGGGCGCGGCAGGCTGGCCGGCAGCCTGGGTTTCGGGCCGGGTTTCGGGCCGGGTTTCGGGTTGCGCCGTGTTGGCGCGGGTTTCGGCGCTGGCGCGGTCTTGCATGTATTGGTCGAACTCGGCCTTGTCGCGGGCTTCGCGCAGACGGCCAAGGAAGGCCTCGAACGCATCCTGTTCGCGTTCAAGCCGGGCCAGGGTATCGGCCTTGTAGGCGTCAAAGGCGGCATTGCCGGTGCTGCGCGAGGCGTGGAAATGCATCCGTCCGCCGCAGCGATGCGCCCCGAACCCCGCCCCGAACCCTTCGGCGGACCCCTCGGCCCGGCGGCGGCAGTTGGCGCCACGGAAGCGGCCGGTCATCAGGATGAAACCCAGCACCAAAAGCCCCAGCGGGCCGGCAAAGATGAACGAGCCGACCATGACGACGACCCAAGAGAGCGGGCCGCGTTCGTCCAGCCAGGTCAGGGTGCGGCGGATCGGGCCGGGGCGGTGGGGGGTGGCGGAATAGGCGTAATCGGACATGGAACCCTCCGGGGTTTGATGTGAAGTCTTTTCACATTACGCAAGATGGGGGCCGCGCCGTCGCTTGCAAGGGGTGATGTGAAGATAATTTACATTTGGCGCCGGCTGGCCGCCGAGCGCGGCCCGCCCCGCCACGCGGCGGCGCGCCGGTGCGGACTTTTGGGGCGGCCCCCGTGCTGTGCCGGCGGCCCCCGTGCTGTGCCGGCAGCCCCCGTGCCCGAACGGTCCGCTGCGACGGCCATTGACCTGTGCCGGGCCTCGGCTAGGGTGGCGCCATGAGTTTTGCATCCGCCCTGACCCGCCAGCCCCTTGCCCATGACCCCCTGCGCGGTGCCGATCTGGCCAGCCGTTATGGCGACATGGCGCCCGAAGTGGTGGCGCTGATCGCCGGCACGGCGGGGTCTTCGCCGTTTCTGGCGGGGCTGCTGGAGCGCGAGGAAGAGTGGCTGAAGGCGGCGCTTTCGGGCGATGTGCTGGCCGCTTTCGAGGCCGAAATCGCCCGGCTCGACGCGGTGGAGCTGGAGCCGCTGGGGGCGGAGCTGCGCCGCGCCAAGCGGCGTGTGGCGGCCTTGGCGGCGCTTGCCGATCTGGGCGGGGTCTGGCCGCTGGAGCGGGTCACCTGGGCGCTGACCGTGCTGGCCGACCGGGCGGTGGATCTGAGCCTGAAACGGCTGGTCGCCGAGGAAATCCGGCGTGGCAAGCTGCCCGGCATGGGGCCTGCCGATGCCGCGACCGGGGCCGGTATGGTGGTGCTGGCGATGGGCAAGATGGGGGCATATGAGCTAAACTATTCCTCGGATATCGACCTGATCTGCCTGTTCGACGAGACCCGTTTTGCGCCCGAGGACCGCGCCGATGCCCGTGCCGCCTTTATCCGGGTCACCCGCAAGATGTCGTCGCTGGTCAATGACATGACGGGCGAGGGTTATGTGTTTCGCACCGATCTGCGGCTGCGCCCGGATGCCTCGGTGACGCCGGTGTGCATTTCCATGGGCGCGGCCGAGCTTTACTATGAATCGGAGGGCCGCACCTGGGAACGCGCCGCCTATATCAAGGCCCGGCCCTGTGCCGGCGATCTTGCGGCGGGGGCGCGGTTCCTGCAGGCGCTGACCCCCTTTGTCTGGCGCAAGCACCTCGATTTTGCCGCCATTCAGGACGCCCATGACATGCGGCTGCGGATCCGCGCCCACAAGGGGCTGCATGGGCCGATCGTGGCGGCGGGGCACAATATGAAACTGGGGCAGGGCGGGATCCGCGAGATCGAGTTTTTCACCCAGACCCGTCAGCTTATCGCCGGCGGACGCGATGGCGAGCTGCGCGACCGCACCACCGTGGGCGGGCTGGCAAAGCTGGCGCTCAAGGGCTGGGTGCCGGTCGATGTGGCGCGGGAACTGACCGAGCATTACCGCGCCCACCGCGAGATCGAGCACCGCATCCAGATGGTGCATGATGCGCAAACGCAGCTCATGCCCACCACGCCGGAGGGGCTGGACCGCGTTGCCCGGCTGCTGGGCGAGGCCGATACCGGGGCCTTTCTGGCCCGGCTCACGGTGCGGCTCGAACGGGTCGAGACCCTGACCGGGGATTTCTTTGCGCCCAGCGAGGCCGGACCCGAGACCGCAAGGCCCGCGCTGAGCCCGCAGGCGGCGCAGATCGTCGAAGGCTGGAACCTGTATCCGGCGCTGCGTTCGGACCGGGCGCAGGCGATTTTCCGGCGGATCGAGCCGGAAATTCTTACCCGCATGGGCCGCGCCGCCAATGCCGAAGAAGCGCTGCGGCAGTTCGACGGCTTTCTGGCGCGGCTGCCGGCGGGGGTGCAGTTGTTCTCGCTGTTCGAGGCGAACCCGAGCCTGATCGATCTGATCGTCGATATCTGCGGCACGGCACCGGGGCTGGCCAGCCATCTGAGCCGCAATGCGGGTGTGTTCGATGCGGTGATCGGCGGGGCGTTCTTTGCCCCCTGGCCCGAGGCCAAGGCGCTGCGCGACAGTTTCGATGCCGCGCTTGCGGCGGTGACGGATTACGAAAAGAAACTCGATGCGGCGCGGCGCTGGGCCAAGGAATTCCGCTTTCGCGTCGGGGTGCATCATCTGCGCGGGTTGGTCGATGCGGCCGAAGCGGCGCGCCACTATGCCGATGTCGCCACGACCGCCGTGGCCGGGCTCTGGCCGGTGGTGGGGGCGGAATTCGCCCGCCGCCATGGTGCGGCACCGGGGCGGGGCGCGGTGGTGCTGGGCATGGGCAGCCTGGGTGCCGAGCGGTTGAATGCGGCCTCGGATCTGGATCTGATCGTGATCTATGACGCCCAGGGCGCCGATAGTTCTGTTGGAGCCAAACCATTGGCAACGCGGGCATATTTTGCCCGGCTGACGCAGGCCTTCATCACCGCTCTGACCGCGCCGATGGCCGAGGGGCGGCTTTACGAGGTCGATATGCGGCTGCGCCCCTCGGGGCGGCAGGGGCCGGTGGCGGTCTCGCTGGACGGTTTTTGCAGCTACCAGATGGACGAGGCCTGGACCTGGGAGCATCTGGCGCTGACGCGGGCGCGGGTGATTGCGGGCGACAGCGGGCTGGGCGGCGATGTCGAGGCGGCGCGGCTGGCGGTGCTGCGCGCCAAGGGGGCCGGGGCGCGGGTGATGCCCGATCTGGCGGAGATGCGGGCGCGGATCTTTGCCGCCAAGCCGCCCGATGGTGAGTGGGAGGCCAAGATCGGCCCCGGCCGGCTGCAAGACATCGAATTGCTGGCGCAGAGCTTTGCGCTGCGGGCCGGCGATGGCGCGCGGCGGGTGGAGGCGCAGTTGCGGCTGGGGCCCCGGCATGGCTTTGTCAGCAAGGAGGCGGGGGCCGAACTGGCGGCCGCCTACCGGCTGCTCTGGCGGATGCAGGCGGGGGGACGGCTGATGACCGACCGGCCCATCGACATGGCGGCAATCGGCGAGGGCGGGCGGGCCTTCCTGCTGCGCGAGGCGGGCGAAGAAACGCTTGCCGCCCTTGCCGCGCGGCTGGCGCGCACCACATCGGCGGTGGCGGTGATCGTCGAGACCTGCCTCGGGGCGGCTGAACCGGCCAGGGGCTAGGCACGGAAACGGGCGCGAAACAGGGGATGGGACGGAAAGTGATGGATCTGGGCAAGGCCGACCCGAAGGGGCTGATCCGCGAAAGCTATCGCATCGAGGGGATCGGCGCGGCGCAATGCCGGTCGATCTTTCTGGATTGGGCGCTGAGTCTGGACGGCGGGGTCGATCAGGCCGAGGCGATGCGGGCGGCGCTTGCGGCCTATGGCGCCGATCCCGGCCACCCGATGAGCGCGGTGCTGCGCGAGGGGCTGAGCCGCACCGGGGCCCCGGCGGCGCGGCGTGGCGGCCGGGCCGGGCGGCTTTCGCTTTAGCGCCTGGCGGGAGCCGGTTGGGCCTTCGCTCTCTGAAATCAAAGGGTTGGCAGGGCGCGCGACGGCGAATGAGCGCCGAGAACGACCGCCGAGACTGGGCGCCGAGACTGGGCGCCGAGACTGGGCGCAGACTGCGAATGACCGCGTTCCGTTTGCGGTTCCGTGCGCGCTGGGTTTACGGCTTTGCGCTGCGCGGCAGGGCCGCCGCCGCGCGGGCCAGCCGCTCGATCTGCCCCCAGTCGCCCGCCGCCACCGCCTCGGGCGGGGTGACCCAGGACCCTCCGGCACAGATCACATTGGGCAGGCGCAGATAATCGCCGGCATTGGCGGGGGTGATGCCGCCGGTCGGGCAAAACCGCACCTGCGGCAAGGGCCCGCCCAAAGCCTTGATCGCCGCCGCCCCGCCCGAGGTTTCGGCGGGGAAGAACTTGAGCATGTCATAGCCCCAGTCCAGCGCCGCCATCACCTCCGATGCGGTGACGCAGCCGGGCAGCAGCGCCAGCCCCTCGTCCTGACAGGCCTTGACCAGCCGCTCGGTCAGCCCCGGCGAAACGCCGAACTGCGCACCGGCGGCCTTTGCGGCCCGCACATCGGCCGGGCTCAGCAGCGTTCCGGCGCCGACCACGCCGCCCTCGACCCCGGCCATCACCCGGATCGCCTCCAGCGCGCAGGGGGTGCGCAGTGTCACCTCCAGCACCGGCAGGCCCCCGGCCACCAGCGCGCGGGCCAGAGGCCGCGCATGGGCGAGGTCTTGCACCACGATCACCGGCACGATCGGCGCAAGGGCGCAGAGGCGGCGGGCGGTGGCGGATTGGGCGGCGGGGGTCATGGGAACCTCTTGTCAGAAGCCGCGCAGGCGGCGATGCAGGCGCCTCCGGCGGGAGTATTTCGGCCAGGAGAATGTGATTTCTTCTTGGCTCAAATACTCCCGCCGGAGGCAAATTTCAAATTACCACGGCGGCGCCCGTGGTGGCGGGGCCGACGGAGCGGCGGAAAGTTTCGAACAATTCTCGCCCAAGCCCCTGGCCATTGGCGGCCAGATCGGGGTGGATGGCGGGACGGGCGTCAAAACCGGGGGTCAGGCAGGCGAGCGTGCCCGCCTCCGCATCCAGCCGGATCACGTCGCCATCGGCCAGTTTTGCCAGCGGCCCGCCGCAGGCCGCCTCGGGCGAGACATGGATCGCCGCCGGCACCTTGCCGCTCGCCCCCGACATCCGCCCGTCGGTCACCAGCGCCACCCGCAGCCCGCGGTCTTGCAGCACCGTGAGCGTGGGGGTCAGCGCGTGCAATTCGGGCATCCCATTGGCCTGCGGGCCCTGAAACCGCACCACCACCACCACGTCTTCGGTGAATTCGCCGCGTTTGAAGGCGGCCTTCACCGCCTCCTGATCGGCAAAGATGCGGGCGGGGGCCTCGACGATGCGCCGCTCGGGGGCCACGGCAGAGGCCTTGATGACGCCCCGCCCCAGGTTGCCGGCCAATTGGCGCAGCCCGCCGGTGGGGGAAAAAGGGGTGGCGGCGGGGCGCAGGATCCGGTCGTTGAGGCTTGCCTCGGGGCCCTCGACCCAGGTCAGTTCCCCGTCGATCAGCCGCGGCTCGCGGGTGTAGTCCGCCAACCCCTTGCCCGCCACGGTGCGGGCATCGCCGTGCAGCAGCCCGGCATCGAGCAGGCTGCGGATCATGAATTGCAGCCCCCCCGCGGCGTGGAAATGGTTCACATCGGCCAGCCCGTTGGGATAGACCTTGGCCATCAGCGGCACCACGTCGGAGATTGCGTCGAAATCTTCAAGGTCGAGTTCGATCCCCGCCGCGCGTGCCATGGCGGGCAGGTGCAGCACCAGGTTGGTCGAGCCGCCGGTGGCCATCAGCCCGACCAGCCCGTTGACAAAGGCGCGCTCGTCCAGCACCTCGCCGAGGGGGCGGAAATCATTGCCCAGCGCGGTGATCTCGGCGGCGCGTCGGGCCCCCGCCAGCGTCAGCGCCTCGCGCAGCGGCGTGCCGGGATTGACAAAAGACGCCCCCGGCAGGTGCAGCCCCATGAATTCCATCAACATCTGGTTGGTGTTGGCGGTGCCGTAAAAGGTGCAGGTGCCCGGCCCGTGATAGCTGGCCATCTCGGCCGCCATCAGCGCCTCGCGCCCCACCGCGCCGGTGGCGAAGTCTTGCCGCACTCTGGCCTTTTCGTCATTGGGCAGGCCGCTGGTCATCGGCCCTGCGGGCAGGAACACCGCCGGCACATGGCCGAAACTGGCCGCCGCCATCACCAGGCCGGGAACGATCTTGTCACAAACCCCAAGGTAGAGCGCGGCGTCAAAGGTGTTGTGGCTCAGCGCCACCGCTGTCGCCAGTGCGATCACGTCGCGCGAAAAGAGGCTCAGCTCCATCCCGGTCTGGCCCTGGGTGACG
>CAZPWV010000042.1:8141-11368 GCA_964590825.1 uncultured Rhodobacter sp.
CCACCTGCGCGGTGGCCCCCAGCGGCCGCAGCGCCGCCTTGATGAGCGGGGGGTAATCGGCATAGGGCTGATGGGCCGAAAGCATGTCGTTATAGGCGGTGACGATGCCGATATTGGGGCCACGGGCCTCGGCCAGCCCGGCCTTGTCCGGCCCCATTGCGGCATAGGCATGGGCCTGATTGCCGCAAGCCAGATGCGCCCGCGCCGGACCGGCCTGGGCCGCGGCCGCGATTGCGGCCCGATAGTCGGCGCGCCGCGCCGCCGAGCGGGCACGGATGCGCTCGGTCACGCGGGCGATGGCGGGGTGAAGCGTTGGCGCGTTCTGGGTCATGGTCTTTGTCCGTTTGGCCGTTTTGCCGGAGGGGCCGGGCTTTGGAAGGGGCGTGATCCGGTTTTAGTCCGTTAGCGCTAACAAATCAATGCCCCTCCCCGGTGGAGCCGCAGTGGTTCCCCGGTGGTTCCCCGGTTTTTGCGAGGGAAGCGGCGCAAGGTCCAGCCGTATTCCTTCAAATTTGACCACAATTAACCATTTTTTGCCACAATCGCCGCGTAGCTTGGGCGCAGGACAGTTTTGGAGAAAGCCATGACCCGCCTGCATCTTGTGTTCCGTCCGCTGACCCGTGTCGCCGCCCTTGCCGCCGTGCTGGCGCTTTCGGCCTGTGCCTCGGGCGAGCCGGCCACCCGTGCCGCGACTTCGGTGACCGCGCTGGACGAGATCGTGGTGCAGGGCAGCCAGACCCCGGCTCCGGCGCCGCAATGGAAGGTGCGCTCGGTCTCGGTCGAGGTGCCGCAAAGCCTGCATGTCTCTGAAGCCAATCTGTATTTCCCGATCGCCGATATCGTCTGGCGCGGCGATGCGCGCGGCGACCGTTACGCCCAGGTCGATACGATCGTGACCGAGGCGGCGCGGCGTGCCACCGCAGCCATGACCAAGGGCCGTGCGGTGGCGGTGGAGATCGAGATGAAACGCTTTCACGCCCTGACCGAAAAGGCCCGCTATTCGGTGGGCGGCAGCTACGGGATGAAATTCCTGCTGACGGTCCGCGACGCGCGAAGCGGCGAAATCCTCGACGGGCCGCGGCTGGTGAACGAGGGGCACCCGGCCTCGGGCGGCGACAAGGCCCTTGAGGAAGAGGCCCGCGGGCTGAGCCAGAAAGTGGTCATCACCGAATTCCTCACCGATCTGATCGGGCGCGAACTGGCGCGGCCGCCGGTTCCGGGTGCGGCTCCCGCCCGGCGTGATCTGCTGACGCTGTTGCGCTGAGGCTTTCTAAAACCTGCAACTCAGGCTAGAGGGGGCGGCAACGCCCCCTTTGACATGCCGAGGTAGCCATGACGGATTCCGAAACGCCGAACGCCCGCCCCGTGGTGCGGCTGCGCCCCAAGGCCGAGGCGCGGGCCATTCGTCACGGCTTTCCCTGGGTCTATGCCGATGAGCTGGTCACCGACCGGCGCACCCAGGCGCTGGCGCCCGGTGCGATCTGCACGCTTGAAGATGCCGAGCGGCGGGCGCTGGCCACGGTCACCGTCAACACCCGCTCGAAGATCATCGCGCGGGTGCTTGACCGCAACCCCGAGGCGCAGATCGATACCGGCTGGATCGCGGCGCGCATCGCCCATGCGCTGGCCCTGCGCGAGCGGCTTTTTGAGGCGCCCTTCTACCGGCTTGTCCATGCCGAGGCCGATGGCTTGCCCGGTGTCATCATCGACCGGTTCGGCGATCTGGCGGTGGTGCAGCCCAATGCGGCCTGGTCCGAGGCGATGATCGGGGCGCTGACCGAGGCGCTGGTGGCGGTGACCGGGGTGGCCACGGTGGTCAAGAACGGTGCCGGGCGGGCGCGGGTGCTGGAGGGTCTGGCCGAGGAAACGCTTTTGTTGCGGGGCGCGGTTTCGGGGCCGGTGCCGGTGCCGATGAATGGCGCCACCTATCTGGCCGATGTGCTGGGCGGGCAAAAGACCGGGCTGTTTTTCGATCAGCGCCCCAACCACGCCTTTGCCGCGCGGCTGGCGCGGGGGGCGCGGGTGCTGGATGTGTTTTCGCATGTGGGCGGCTTTGCGCTGGCCTGTCTGGCGGGCGGGGCCACGCAGGCGCTGGCGGTGGATGCTTCGGCGGCGGCGCTGGATCTGGCGGCGCGCGGGGCCGGGCACTCGGGGTTGGCGGAGCGCTTTGCCACCCGGCAGGGCGACGCCTTTGCCACGCTGGAGGCGCTGGCGGCTGAGGCGGCGCAGTTCGAGCTGGTGATCTGCGATCCGCCCGCCTTTGCGCCGAACAAGCAATCGATGGAGGCCGGGTTGCGGGCCTATGAGCGGGTGGCCCGGCTGGCCGCGCCGCTGGTGGCGCCGGGGGGCTATATCGGGCTGTGCTCCTGCTCTCATGCCGTCGATCTGGCGGCGTTCCGCAACGCCTCGGCGCGCGGGCTTGGGCGCGGCGGCCGGCGGGCGCAGCTTTTGCACACCGGCCATGCCGGGCCCGATCACCCGATGCTGCCGCAACTGGCGGAGTCGGGCTATCTCAAAGCGCTGTTCTTCCGGCTCGACTGAGGCGCCGATGGCCAGGGCCGCGCCGCAAAAACTGCTGCTCGACGCCTGCGTGCTTTACCCCACGGTGATGCGCGAGGTGCTGCTGGGCTGCGCGGCGGCGGGGCTTTTCACGCCGCTCTGGTCGGCCCGCATCCTCGAGGAATGGGCCCGTGCGGCGGCGCGGCTTGGCCCGCTGGACGAGGCTTTGGCGCGCGGCGAGATCGCCCGGATGAGCGCCGATTTTCCGCGTGCCATGGTGGCGCCACAGCCGGGGCTGGAGGCGCGGCTGCACCTGCCCGATGAAAACGACATTCATGTGCTGGCCGCGGCCATCGCCGGCGGGGCAGAGGCGATCGTGACCCAGAATGCCAGTGATTTTCCGCGCGGCGTTCTGGCCGAAGAGGGCCTGGCGCGGCTCGATGCCGATGGCTTTCTCTGGGCGCTCTGGTCCGATCAGCCGCAGCGCGTGGCGGCGGTGGTGGAGGCGGTGCGGGCCCGTGCCGAGGCGCTTTCCGGGCAGCCGCAGCCGCTGCGGGCCTTGCTCAAACGCGCGCGGCTGTTCAAACTTGCCAAGGCGCTGGCCATGGCGGGGGAGGGCTGATGCTGGGGTTCATCACGGTGCGGCAAAAGGGTCAGGCCGATGCGCTTTTGGCGGCTCTGGCCGAGGCGGCGCGGCGGGCCGGGCTGCCGGTGGTGGCCATGGTTCG